>VBKA01000125.1 GCA_005879815.1 Chloroflexota bacterium | reverse complement strand
AGGCTCCCTCCTGCTCGAAGAAGAAGACGGTCCGCGGCCTCTGCGCATCGATCCAGCCGCCCAGTACGCGCAGGGCGTTCTCATAGAAGTTCGCGATCTCGACGTGCGGATGCGGCTCGGCCGCCGTGCCCCGGTTGGCGGTGGCGTCGTCGAGAAGCTGGGCGACCTGTTCGTCGGTGAGCTCGTAGGTGCGGGCGGCGAGCTGGCCACCAGATTCCGACCACTGGCCCGATTCGGGCAGCGCGAGACCCTGCAGCACGAAGCCACCTTCGAGCTCGAGCAGCAGGATCTCCTTGAGGCGCTCGCGATCGGCAAAGGCGCCGACCGCACGCAGGACGTCCTCCCAGTCCTGGCGCGGGCTGCCGTCGTAGATGCGCATGCCAGCCTCCCTGACCGGGCCGCGCTCGGCCCGCAGCGCAGGATACATCCGCCGAGAAGGGCTCAGGCGCGTTTCGGCTGCGAGCGTGCCCTGGCGATCCGCGCGGCGGTGCGTGCGTTGTTCACGATGAGGCCGATGTTGGTCCGGAGCGTGGCGCCGCCGGAGATCGCGGAGAGGCGTTGCAGGACGAACGGCGTCACCTCGCCGCCGCGTACCTTTGCCGATTCCGCCTCGACCAGCGCGTCCTCGATCCAGCGCTCGACCTTGTCGCGCTCGAGCACCAGCTCGGCGGGCGGCGGTTGCACGAAGAGGAGGCCTGCCGCACCGGGAATCGAATGATGCAGGCCGATGAGCGCAGCAGCCTCACCCGGCCCGCTGACCGAGTGCTTCAGCAGCAGGCCGGTCGAAGCGATGAAGAAGCCCGGCAGCTCATCGGTCCCGATTCCGATCACCGGCACCCTGCGCGTCTCCAGCATCTCGAGCGTCGCGGGCAGGTCGAGGATCGATTTCGCTCCCGAGCAGACCACCGCGACAGGCGTGGCAGCGAGCTCGTCGATGTCCGACGAGACATCGAAGGTCTGCCCCGCTCCGCGGTGGACGCCACCGATCCCACCCGTCGCGAACAGCTCGATGCCTGCCCAATGGGCGATGCGCAGCGAGGCGCTGACGGTCGTCGACGCCAGCCGGCCCCCGGCGAGGGCCGGGCCCAGGTCACCCGAGGCGGCCTTGGCTGGGCGCGTTTCCGGGTCGGCGAGCCGCTCGAGGATCTGACGCGGCGCTCCGACGAGCAACGCTCCGGAATCGATCGCCGTCGTGGCGGGCACCGCGCCCTCCTCGCGCACCGCCGCCTCGGCGGCAAGCGCGGTCTCGATGTTGTATGGAGCTGGCAAGCCCTGGGCGATGAGGCTCGACTCCAGCGCCACGACCGCTCGGCCCGACTCGAGCGCCTCGCGGACTTCTTCGGAGACGCGCAGAAGCATCGCGCCGGGATGCCCGCTCATCCACCAAGCTCCGCAGGGTCCGCGTCGGCGGTGGACTGCGCGCCGATGACCGTGGTCGCCGCGGCACCCGCCACGGAGGCGCGCTCGAGAGCGGCTGCAACCGCCTCTGCGCCGGGCGGCCAAGTCGGAGCCAGCGACGCGAGGAGCGAGGCCGTGAATGCGTCGCCCGCACCGGTCGTGTCGACCGTTGGTCGACGATTCACAGCCGCTCCCTGGGCAAGCGTTGGCCCGATCGATCCGCCCGCGGCCGCCGATCCTCGCTCCCCGTCGGTGACGACCGCCAGCCGTTCCGCAGTACCCAGAGCCGGAGCCGCCTCCTCGGCGGTGCGCGTCGGGCCGCCGGCAAGCAGTCCGGCTTCTTCCCGGTTGACGATGATGAGACAGGCCCCGGTTTCGGCTATGGCGTCCCTGGCCGAGGCCGCATCGGCCCAGCCCGCGAATGACCCGCCAGCGACGCTCACGCGATCGATCGCCGCGGCGTGGAGAGCGGTAACCACGCGTTGGGCCTCGGCTGGATCGCGAAGCAAGTAGCCAGAGACGTGGACCCAATCGCACCCGGCGAGAGCCGTTGCCAGATCCCCGTCGGCCGACACGCGGTCGCTCAGCATCATCCGCTCGCCGCGCGAGCCCCACAGCAATACCACGACGATGCTTGTCCGCTGCGCTGGCAGAGCCACGACTTCCACGGCGTCAGTCTCCAGATGCCCGCGCAGGACTCTTCCTGCAGGATCATCGGCGAGCGGTGCGACCAGGCGCACCCGCGCACCAGCGCGGGCAAGGCGGACTGCGATGTTGGCGCCCTGGCCGCCGGGTCCCATGCTGATCTGCGCCCGAGCATCTCCCGCCGATATCGGTCCGGGAGGGCCGACCGTGACGTCGAGCGTGGAATCCCCCACAACGGCGATCAGCACGCCGTCACCACGGCTTGCGGCTGGCAAAGCCCTCGGTCGTCGAGTGCCAGAAGGCCACGTCTGGATCGCCGAGGCGCCAGCAGAACCAGACCGGCTCCCCATCCCGCTCGGTGGGGATGTCGACGAGCCCGCTCTCCAGGTCGCGCACCACCGCACCGATCGTCTCGAGGTGGGCGAGCAGGCCCTTGATGCCCTCGCCGACCTCGGCCAGCTCCGCCTCTCGTCGGTCCACCTCGACGTGCGGTCCCCCATTCTCGCTGGCGTGCTGCTCGTGGAGCGCAGCGAGCGCGTCGTCGAAGCGACGCTTCTCGACCGCCAGCTGCAGGAGGATGGCGCGCAGCTGGGGCACCAGCGCTCGAGCTTCGTCGAGGGTGTAGGTGGCTTGACCCTCCATCGGAGGCCGATGGTAGCCAACCGATGGCTCCACGGCGAGGGCTTTGCTAGCATCCGCGCGACGCACGCCCGGCAGGCCTGCTCCGCACCGCGACGGCGCTTGCACTGGGGGCGATCGGAGGAGGGTGCCCACCGCACCATGCCTGACGAGCTGCGCCGGCGCCGGCAGAACGATGAGCATCCGCCGGGCGCCCATGAGGATCCCTACACCGCCTACCACGACTTCGACCTGCCTGCCTACGTGGGCAGCACGACCTTTCAGAAGCTTCCCCTGGTGACCGATGGCGCGGCCCTCCGCGAGCGACGGCCCGACGTGGCGATCGTTGGCGCTCCGTTCGATGACGCGGTCAGCCACCGACCCGGCGCACGGTTCGGACCGCGAGCGATTCGGACCGCCACCTACCACTCCGGCAGTCTCAACTCGCTGCAGCTGGGCATCGAGCCGTTCGACTGGCTCGACTGCGTCGATGCCGGCGACGCGCCGGTGACGCCCGCGAACCTGGAGCGCGGCCACGAAGTGATCCGCCGCAAGGTGCTCGAGGTTGCCTCGAGCGGCGCCATCCCCGTCGTGCTCGGCGGGGACCACTCGATCACCTTCCCCTCCGCCTCCGCGGTGGCCGAGGCGATCGGTACCAGGCGGCTCGGCGTCGTGCACTTCGACGCCCACGCCGATGCGGCCAACAGCACCTGGGGCGTGCTCCGTTCGCACGGCACCCCCATGCGCCGGTTGATCGAGTCGGGGGTCGTCGAAGGACGGAATTTCGTGCAGGTCGGGCTCCGCGGCTACTGGCCGCCAGCCGAGACGATCGCCTGGATGGGCACCCAGCGGATGCGCTGGCACCTCATGACGGAGATCGAAACGCGTGGCGCGGAGGCCGTGGTGGCCGATGCCATCGCCGAGGCGCTGGACGGTCCGGAGGTCATCTACCTCTCCATCGATATCGACGTGCTGGACCCGGGCCTCGCGCCGGGGACCGGAACGCCGGAGCCGGGCGGTCTGCTCACCCGTGAGCTGCTGCGTGCCGTTCGCCAGGTGGTGAGCGCGGTCGAGCTGGTCGCCATGGACGTGGTGGAGGTCTCGCCCCCCTACGACCACGCCGAGGTGACGGCCCTCGCGGCCCATCGGTGCGTGATGGAGGCGCTCAGCGCCTTGGCGGCTCGCCGGCGGGACCGCGGCGCCGCGGCCAACCCGACCCGCCTTGAGGTCGAGCGTGGCAGCGGGCGCAACGCGCCGACCGCGTCAGGTGGTGACGGTGAATGAGCTCGACGCGACCTGGTCCCCATCTCGCGTGATCCGGATCTGGTAGGCGCCGGGATCGAGGTTCCCGAAGCTCATCTGCATGTACCCGCTGCAGGTCTTTCCCGGATCGCAGCCGATCAGCTGGTCGAGCTCCAGGCTCCCGTCACCGACCGCGGCCTTGGTGGCCTGGCTGACGATCGTGACCCCGATGACCGTCGACGCCTGACCGTTCTTGAAGCCGACCCAGACCCAGACCTGGTTGCCGCTGAGGCGGGTGCCATCGTCGACGCACCCCGAGAAGCCCATCCTGCTGCTGGCGCAAGGCTCGACCTTGGCGCTGAAGTTGTCCGCCGGCGCTCCACTGGAGGTTGCGGCTTCGGAGGGTGTCTGGTTGTCCGTCGCGCTTGCGCCAGGGGTTGCCTCCGCAGCCGTCGCGCTGGAGGTGGGTGAAGCGCTCGGCACCTGCTGCGAGAGGGGGGTTGGCGCGTTCATGGCGGCGAAGAGGAAGGCGCCACCCACAAGGGCCGCCAGGCCCAGAACCAGGAAGCCCAGGATGGCGAGGGCTCCTGTCCCGCGCCGGGGTGGCTCATCGTCGTAGCCCTTCCATGCAGGTCCGTCGGCACCACCGTCACCATCGTCGCCCGGCTCGTACGGCGGTGCCGGCTGGTAGGCGCTTCCGCCTGCCGGACGGTAAGGTGGTGGCTCAGGCTCGCGGAGGTCCGCGGGCTGGTACGCGTGCTCGGGGACGTATGGGGCTGCCGGCTGGTACGGCTGCGGCACGGCGGCCTCCGCGATCGCGTCGC
>VBKA01000124.1 GCA_005879815.1 Chloroflexota bacterium | reverse complement strand
GGGCGGGAGCGCCGCACCCGGAATGCCGCCCGCACCCGGAGGCACGAAGGGGGCAGGTGGCGGCGATCCCCAGGCCTGGCCCTCGCCCGCCCGCCGAGCCGCGCGCTCGTCGAAAAAGTCGACCCTCGGCCGCTCCTCGAGCGCGGGCGGCTCCTGACGAGCCAGCTCATCGGCGAGTTCGGGCACGAACGCTCCGAGGCGGTCGGCGGCCGCGCGAGGATGGCCGCCTCCCTCGTCATCCCCCCGCCTGAAGGGCTCATCGCCGCGTCGCTCGCGGATGCGGCGCTCGAGCTCGGCGCGGTCCAGGGCATGCGGTCGGGCACCGGCGACGCCTGCCGGCACGACGGCGCCGCAATGCGTGCAGTAGGGAGCGAGC
>VBKA01000068.1:20041-20471 GCA_005879815.1 Chloroflexota bacterium | reverse complement strand
GCTGTGGCCGGGCCAACGTTGCTGACGTTGATGGTGTAGGTCACGGGTTGCCCGAGGTGGGCCGCTGCCAGGTTCGACGTCTCGTTGACCTTCAGATCGGCGCCAAAGTTGTATGCCAAGACGTCGTCGGGCCCGGCCTGGACGTCATCCCACAGCGAGGTGTAGAGCTCTCTGCTCAGGACCTGCCGCGCGTAGACGGTTCCCGAGATGGGCGCGTTGGTGATCGACGCGCTCCACGTGTTGTTGGCAGGGTTGAGGACGGCACGCGTCGCGGACGCGAAGCCGGGATCCGTCGAAACCTCCACGTAGCCGTCCGGCATGTGCTGACCAGAGGCCGGAGTCCCGATGATGTACGAGAAGGCCTTCGACTGGTCCGCCCAGTCGTTGAGCGTCACGCTGCCGTGTTCGACCAGTGCATAGGCGATCACGT
>VBKA01000068.1:17664-19907 GCA_005879815.1 Chloroflexota bacterium | reverse complement strand
TGCTCACCCTGCCGTATTCGAACGCAGACCCACCACGCCACTTCACGTACCAGTGCGAGTGGTACGGCGGGCTCATCGTCGTGGGACCGAGGCCGCCCTTCCCCTGCCACCACACCATCATCCACGACGGCGTGCCGCCGGCCGTGGCAGCGTCGCTGAGGGCGCTCGCCGAAAGATCGGCCAGCTTCATCCTGAAGGTGAGGGTGGCGCCGTCATCGCCCGCCGATGCCTGGAGGATGTCGAGAGCTGGGTGATTGGCGCTGGCCACCGGGACGACGGGGAAAGAGGCGTCGCCGGCAGGGTCCGTCGTCCAGTTGCCGGGCGGCAGGCCGTGCGTGCCGGTGACGGAGAGGGTCGTGCCGCTTCTCGACACGGAGGCGATGCTGACCTGCGCCGGCGTTGGAGCCGGAAGCAGGTTGCCGTTGGCCGCGAACAGGCTCGGGCCGGTGCGCAGGCGCAGCACCGCGTTGATGGGCTTGCCGATGAACTCGTGCTGCTGGGTGTTCGGATCGACGATGACGTCCGACAGGTCGCTGTTCTCGTTGTAGGCGATGTAGACGCGTCCCTCAGGATCCTTGTCGACCATGAAGAAGTCGGCCATGGATCGGTCTGAATTCGCCACCAGGCAGCCGGGGAAGCCACCGGTGCAGATCGCTCCGCGGTGCATGGGGTGCTCGTCCGCCTGGACCTGCGTGAAGGTCGGGCTGCCGACCATGGCGTTCGTGCTGAACGTCGCATAGACGTGCCACAGCGCCTGGGGGCTGCCCGGGAACCCGCCCGTCTTCCCGTTGTCGGTGGTTCCATAAAAGACGACTGCCACCCGGCCGGGGTCGCCTACGGCCAGCCACGGGAAGAGGACCTGACGAAGCCCGGGGCCGCCGCCCAGTGGGCTGCCTGGTCCGGTGCTGACCTGCGTCTTGGCGTGCCAGGTGACGGCGCGATCGGTCGAATACGAGAGGAAGGTCTTGCTGCCCTCCGTCCACGCCTGCCAGAGGTTCCCGGCAGTGTCGATCTGGATTGGGGCGAAGAAGTTCCCCTGTGCGCCGTTCGAGCCGCGCTTCTGCCAGTGGATGCCGCCATCGGTCGAGACCCAGGTGTCGCCTCCAGCTCCAGGCACGAAGATGTCGCCGTTGTGCGGATCGACGGCGAAGCGGCCAATGCATGGCGCGCCGATGTCGCCAGTGGGGTTGGTCGGATCCGGCGGCAGGTAGGTGAAGCCGTTATTGGTCGAGACCAGGAGGTAGCAGCCGCTCAGCACCTCGGCGTGATTGGCTGCCAGGTAGATGCGGCGTCCGGCCGCGCTGCTATTGGGGTCATAGACGCCCATCCATTGGCGATCCGTTTCCGGGAAGCATCCTTCCCCTGGGATGAAGGTCTTGCCCTCGTCGTAGGAGCGGAATGTGCTGTTGCACTGAAGGGTTTGCAGAGCCGAGGCAAAGACGTCCCGGTTGTTGGCAACCGTGATTTCCGTGTCGCCGCCACCGTTCTGGCAGTTGGACTTGGAGGGGCAGCCGATGAGGTGCCACTGGATGCCGCCGTCTCCGGACTTCCAGAACCACGATGCCTGCGTGGTGCTGCCACCGGGGCCGCTGACGTAGATGCCTCCTGCGTTGTCGGTCACCACGTCCGGCTCACCGACCATCCGGATCGGATCGTTCCAGTTGGCGTGGTCGAAGGTGATTCCGCGCGAGGGCCCGGGCGGAGGTGGGGGCGGAGGAAGGGCGGTGGTGGTTATGGTGAGCGTGCCTGAATACGGTTGGGCGGCGGTCGCCAGAAAGGCGCATGCCACCACCTTGTAGCCGCCGGCGGGAAGATTGGTCCCGCGCACCGTCTCGCTTGGCGTTCCGCCGTCGCTCGAGCCAACCACGTTCCCATCTGGCCCGATGACGGTCAGGATCTCGTCGTTCGACGCGTCGCCCCAGGTGATGGTGAAGGTGAAGCTGGCCTCCAGCGTGTCGTACACGCCGGCTGGCACGCCGATGGTCACGTCGTGCTCGTCCGCCTGCGGCGTGCCGGCGAGGAGCGCACAGTTGCTGGTGGCATTCGAACCGGGGGGAATGGACCCGGTCCAGGTGTCGGTGGCGGTCTGTCCCGGACTCGCGGGCACGCTGATGCTGCTGGTTAGCGGTGTCGACGCCCTGGATGCACCAACAGCGAGAACGTAGCCGGCGGCTACGGCCGCGATCACCAGGGCACATGCGAAAAGGGCACGCGGAATCGCCAGGTCTCGCAGGGCGGAGACC
>VBKA01000068.1:0-17561 GCA_005879815.1 Chloroflexota bacterium | reverse complement strand
CTCAGCGGCGCAATCCGCATGCCACCAGATGCGGCCCCGGCCTTCCAGCGACGGATTACGGGTCCACGTGGAGGATCGTCTCGCCGCCGAAGGCCAAGGGTTCACGGACCTGGTATGCATCGGCCAATGAGTTCCAGGCCTGGAACCCGGGATGGCTGTCGTGCTGGTGATGACCCTCGCTATCGGCGAACACCGCGATGACCAGGTACTCGGTCGCATCGGGCGTGCGTTGGGGGGTGATGGCGAGCCGCGAGAGGGAGGCGCGGACCAGTACGCCACGCCCCGCAAGGTCCTGCCAGACCGGTAGCTCGTGCTCGCGGAACCCCCGTTCGAACTCGTCGACGCGATCCCTGCCGACGCTCAGGACGATCGCCACGGTCTCCATCGCACCCTTCCTCCTCGATCAGGCGGATATGCGCCCGGACATCGTCGACCCGGGCGCTTGCGATGCGGAGCGCGGTGACCAGCGAGCCGCTGGCCACCGCTATCGGTCTGCTACAGCGCCCCGCCGGTGTAGAGCGCGAACGAGGCTCCCTGTGGGTCACTCAGGATCGCGAAACGTCCGCCCGGATAGTCCTGCGGGGCGAGCATCTCCTTGCCTCCGAGGCCAATCGCCTTCTGGAATGAGGCGTCGACGTCGTCGGCCTTGAAGTACACCGTCCAGTAGCTCGGAACTTCGGCCGGGATGTTCGGATTGATCTCCAGGGCGCCCGCGATGCTCTCGCCATCGACCTGGAACTCGGTGTACTCCTGGCCCTCGCCGAATGGGCTGGTCTTGTGCGTCCACCCAAAGACCGCCTCGTAGAACGGGATCGCGCGCTCGAGGCCGCGCGAGTTCAGTTCGGCCCAGGCGAGCGTGTTCGGCTCGCCCGACAGGAAGTTGCGCATCCGAGCAGCCTGCCAGGCCGACAGGACGGCGCCAGTCGGGTCCGCAAAGACGGCCATGCGCCCCTGGTCGCCCACGTCAAACGCCGGCGCGATGATCGTTCCGCCGGCATCCTGGATCTTCTTCGACAGGGCATCCACGTCATCGGTCCCGATGTACAGGCCCCACGCGGTTGGCGCCTGCGGCGACATCTTGGGACCGATGCCGGCGACATCGGCGTCCCCCACCTTGGCCAAGGCATAGCCGCCGTACTGGGGGTCGGGGTTGACCTCCACGCGCCAGCCGAAGAGCTTGGCATAGAAGTCGCGTGCGGATGCAGCGTCGGGCGTCGAAAGTTCGACCCAGGCGATCTTGTTGGCTGTTGCCGTCGTGGTTTGTGGCATGACGATGGTCTCCTGTTGCCAACGGGGTCCGACCGGCGAGCAAGCTGCCGGACGTTGAAAGGGGACCCCTATTCTCGCACCGATCTACCCCTGGAGCACAGCCAGGACGTTCCCCGCCGGATCCTTGAACCAGGCGATCGGAGGACCCTGATCGCGCATGATTCCCCGCTCGTCCTGGTTGAATACCTGGTAGCGCTCCGTCTGGACTCCGGCCCTGGTCAGGCTGTCCACCGCGGCGTCGATGTCGGTCACAGGGAAGTTCAGGACGGTGAATGAAGCCGGCTCGTGGTTCTCCTTGGGATAGATCAGCACGTTCCCGCCACCCGCCAGGTGCAGGGTCAGCATGTCGTTGTCTTCGGTGACCTCCAGGCCGAGCGTCTGACCATAGAACTCCCTGGCCCTCGAGATGTCATTCACCGAGAACCCCGAGAACGCGTGGCTGTCGTGGAACATGCGCTCCCTCCTCGAACCGGGCTGTTGGCAGATGACGTCCTCGCTCGGCGAGCGACGCATCGGCTCACAGATGTGCAATGCGCTTGCCGCAATTGCCGGCGGCGCTCATGCGCAGGGGAGGAGTCCCTGGGCTTCCTTGGCGCGCAGGACGTTGAGGACCGCGTTGTCGACGCGCGCCCGGAACAGCGCGCTCTGCGCGGCGCCGATCGCAACGGCACTGGCCATGGCAATGGCCGGCGTCAGCTGGTTGATGATGATCATGTCGCCGCCCGCAGCGATGAAGTCGATCGCGCGCATTCCCGGAGGCATCGACGCAACCGCGGTCGCACCGAGAGAGTCGGATATCACGACACCGCGATACCCAAGGTCGTGGCGCAGCATCCCGGCGATGACCGTTTCCGAGAAGGCGGCGAGGTGCTGCGGATCGATCTTCACGTAGGTCGCCAGCGAGACCATCACGAAGGGGACGCCCGCCCTGACGGCGGAGATGAATGGCGCCAGATAGGGATCGTTGCGGGTGGTCACCGAATCGGTGACCGAGCTGGTGAAGTCGGTGTTGCCGGCGACGCGGCCAAGCCCGGGATAGTGCTTTACGCTCGTGGCCACGCCAGCCTGCTGCATGCCGGCGATGAATGCGGCGACGTGGCTCGAGACCGTCGCCGGGTCGTGACCGAACTCACGCTGCAGCTGGCCGATGGGCGCGTTCTGGGCGTCGGAGCCGAGCGGCACGACGTCAGCCACCGGTGCGAAGTCCAGGTTGATCCCAGCCGCCCGCAGCTGCCTGCCCCAGCGAGCCGCCTTGGCCTGCAGCACGGCCGGCGCGAGGGATCCCTGGCTGAGCGCGGAGGGCATGACCTCGAAGCCGGGACCCGAGAGTGCCTGGATCAGGCCGCCCTCCTGGTTGACGGCCACGAAGAAGCGCACGCCGCGGGTCGCGGCCAGTGTCGCCTGTGCCTGGACCGCGTCGGCGACCGCGCGATCAGCCGCAGCGCCACGCGCCGTACGCCTGGTGTACGCGACGGACCCGAAATGGAACTGGGCGATCGCCGTTCGTTCGGCGGCGTCGAGCTGGTCATCAACGAGGCCGATCATGAAGAGCTGCCCGATCCGCTGCGCCTCGGTCATAGAGGCGAGGGTGCGTTCGCTGCAGCTGAGCTCAGGCGTCGGCGACGGCGTCACCGGGGCGGGAGTGGGCGTGGCCGGGTCAGACGTCGCCGATGGGGTCGCGGTCGGCGACGGGGTTGGCGTGGGTGACGTCGTCGGCGTCGCGGATGGCGAGCTCGTGGCCGATGGCGATGGGGTCGACAGGAGCGGCGCCACGATGGGCGGGGCGGCGAGCGCGCAACCGGCGAGCGCCACGGTCAGCAGAGGCACCGCCAGCAGTCGGGCGGCTCGACCTCGCGAGGTAGGCGTACCTGTCACAACCGCATCGACGCGGGAATGGATCAAAACGTTGTGACGAGCCGACCACGTGGCGCGAGGCGAGCGGTTCCGCCAAGGGTTTGACAGCGCCTCCCAAACAACCCGAGAATCCACGCCCGGCCCGGTCCATCTCGGAGCTTCGGAGACTCAACGCATGCCGCTCTATCTGGATACCCACAAGCACGTTCCGGGGCTGACCGCAGAAGCGGTCGCCGGCGCCCACGCTCGCGACCTGGAGGTCCAGGGCAAGCATGGGGTGAGCTATCTTCGCTACTGGTTCGACGAAGCCACCGGCAAGGTCTACTGCCTGGCCGAGGCGCCAAGCCCCGAGGCATGCGCTGCGGTGCATCGCGAGGCGCACGGGCTCCTGGCCGACGAGATCGTCCAGGTCAGAGAGGGAGCGTAGCCAGCGCCGCGCCTGGCGAGAGGCGCCTCCCCTCGGCTCGCGCGTCCTCGAAGGGCGCGTCGCCAAGGAGCGCCTGCACCTTCTGGCGGAACGCTTCGTACTCCTCCCGAACCGCCCGGGGCACCGGGGCCCTGATCAGATCGCGGACCTTCTCTGCCGACCCGAGCAGGACCGCAGCGGCCCGCGGGTCGCTGATGGTGACGACAGAGGCCAGCTTCTCCATCGCGGACGCGATTCCGGGCAGATCGCCGAGCCGGCGGCGGATCTCCAAGCTCTCCAGGTAGAGGCTCTTGGCCCGATCGACCTCGTCGGCTCGAGCGGCCACGTCACCGAGGTGGGCCAGCGCCCGCGCGACGCCGCGCTCGTCGCCGATGGCCCGGGAGATGGTCAGGGCCCGGTCAAGGAGCTTACCGGCCTCGTCGGATTGCCGCTGACGCCCGAGCATGACTCCCAGGCTGTCGAGGGCGAATGCCTCGCCCCAGCGGTCCCCCGCCGTGCGAAAGGCCGCGATCCCCTCCTCGTACTGCACCCGCGCCTGCTCGGGATCGCCATCCAGTGCGACCGCCTCGGCCATGTTGACGATCGAGAAGCCCATGACCCGCGGATCCTCGCGGTCACGCGCCCAGGTAAGGACCATCTGGTAGAGCTGTCGTGCGGTGGTGTAGTCGCCCGACAGGACCGCGGCATTGGCCAGGTTGTTCGCGGCAAAGGCGATGCCGTCCGCGTCGCCGACCTCGCGATGGAGCTCGAGGCTGCGCTCGTGCAGCACGGATGCCGCCGCCTGGTCGCCCAGCATGAACGCGAGGATGCCGGCACCGGTGTACACATCGGCCCGGAGTGCTGAGACCTCGCCTTCGGTCACGTTGAGGAAGTGCTCGAGCCACGCGCGCCCCTCGGCGAGGTGCCCGTGGATCTCCCAGAAGCGCCACAGCCCAGCGGCGAGCTGCAGCCCCTGACGCTCTTCACCGGGCTCATCGAGGCTCCACTGCAGCACCGCCCGCAGGTTGTCGTGCTCGCGGTCGAGCCGCTCGAGCGAGGCGCCGGACTCCACGCCACGGAAGAATTCGGGCTCGGCGCGCGCAACCATGGCCACGTACCAGTCCCGCTGCCGGCTGAGCGTGTCGCGGGCTTCGCCCGACTCCACCAGGCGATCGCGCGCGTACTGCCGGACCGTCTCCAGCTGCCGGTAACGAGCCTCGTCTCCCTGGGTGTCGGCAACCAGGAGCGACTTGTCGACAAGCCGAGAGAGCACGTCCAGCACCGTGTCGGGGTCGACTGGGGGGCCGGCACACACGGCCTCCGCCGCCTCCAACGAAGCACCGCCCACGAAGACGGCAAGGCGCCTCAAGACCGCTCGCTCGTCCTCTCCGAGCAGGTCATGGCTCCAGTCGATCGTCTGCCGAAGCGTCTGGTGCCGTGGGACGGAGATGCGGCTCGAGCCGGTCAGCAGCCGGAAGCGATCATCCAGCCTGGCAGCGATCTGCTCGACCGGGAGTGCCCGCACTCGGGCGGCAGCGAGCTCGAGCGCAAGCGGGACGCCGTCCAATCGACGGCAGATCTGGGCGATGGCCGAGGCGTTTCGATCGGTGATCCGGAATTCCGGCGAGGCTGCCATGGCCCGTTCCAGGAAGAGCCGGATGGATTCGTACTGCGGCAGCTCATCGGGGGCTGCTTTCTCCGGATCGGGGACCGAGAGGGAGGGAACCGGACGGACGGTCTCGCCTGCGATCGCCAGCCCCTCTCTGCTCGTGGCGACCACGCGCAGGTGGCTGCAGCTGCGCAGGAGGGTGTCAACCGTTCGCGCCGTGGAGTCGAGCAGATGCTCGCAGTTGTCGAAGACCATCAGCACTCGCCGCCCACGCAGGTGGTCTATGACCCGATCCAGGATCGGCTGACCGGGCGCCGGCATCACGCCGATGGCGGAGGCGATCGCCGGCACAACGAAGTCGGGATCGGTCAGTACTGCGAGATCGACGAACCAGATTCCCTCGTCGAACTCGTCGAGCAGCTCGCCGGCGATCTCGATCGCCAGGCGTGTCTTCCCGACGCCGCCGGGGCCGGTCAGCGTCAGCAGCGGCGCGGACGCCAGGATGCGTTTCGCATCGCCGATCTCCCGCTCCCTGCCGACGAAGGTGGTCAGCTGGCGAGGGAGGTTGTTCGGACGAGAGTCCAGCGACCGCAGCGGCGGGAACTCGCGCAGAAGCTCAGGCGCCAGCACCTGGAAGAGATGTTCGGGAGCCGGCAGATCCTTGAGGCTGTGCTCTCCCATATCGATGACCACGATCTCGCCCGGGAGATCACTGGCGAGGTCACGGGTCGTCTGCGAGACGAGGATCTGGCCACCGTGTGCAGCTGCGCAGATCCGTGACGCTCGGTGAACGTCGAGCCCCACGAAACCGGTGGCGCTGCTCAGCGGCTCGCCAGTGTGGAGGCCCATCCGGACTCGGACCGGGAGGGGCCAGTCGTGCCGTCCGAGCGCCTGTTGGCCCTCAACGGCCGCGAGCAGCGCCTCGCGAGCCCGCGGGAACGCGTAGAAGAGGCCATCGCCGGCTGTGTCGACCTCGCTGCCGTTTCGCGCGCCGAACGCCTCCCGAAGCAGGCGGCGCTGATCCTCCAGCACCTGCTCGTATCGGCCTCCGAGCTCCCGCAGCAGGCGGGTGGAACCCTCGATGTCGGTGAAGACGAGGGTGACCGTGCCTGTTGCGAAGTTGGCCATGCGTGTGGTGCTCCGTACGATCGAGGCGTGGTGGTGGCGAGGCGGAAGCCCGGAGCCCTATTGTCACCCGAATCACACCGTACCGGAGCGTGGCGACATGAGCCTGAGGGAGATCCAGCAGCCGATCAAGGACCGATACCGCGACGAGCCAAATGCCGCGCGCATCACGCTCCGCGCGATCGGCGCCTCGCTCGAGGGCGCGATGAGCTGCTCGGTGGACATTGGTCGTGCGCTGTACGAGGCGGAGGCCCACCCCGGTGTCGGCGGCCCGGGATCAGCTGCCTGCTCCGGAGACCTCCTGCTCGGTGCGCTCGCGGCATGCGCACAGCTCACCTGCCAGATGGTCGCAGCCAACATGGGACTTGCAGATACGTCCATCTCGGTCAGTGTCGAAGGCGACCTTGACCTGCGAGGGACGCTGGGGACGCCCGACATCCCAGTCGGGTTCGAGGCGATCCGCGTGCGGTTTGGGGTGGACGGCGACCTCGAGCCGGATCGGCTCGAACGGTTGAAGGACCGGACGGAGCGCTACTGCGTCGTCCTGCAGACCCTGCTCTCCCCGCCAACCATTGATTCCCAATGGGTCGTCAGCCAGGGAGCACCGGCCGCGTAGGGCGCTACTCGACTCGGCGCTGCTCGTCTCCAAGCATGTGCGGCTCAGCGTCGCGCACGAGGAAGGTCTGCATCGGTCCCTCATAGGTTGGAGCCAGCGCCGGCTGGACCGGCGAGCGGCCCTTGACGAGCCCTTTGCGCCGTGGCTTACTCGGCTGTCGTATGGACGGTTTCGTTGGTGACACGACCGCACTCCTGGCGAGGACACCAGAGCTTCTGCGCACGCTGCTCATCGGCCTGCCGCAAGCCTGGACCGATACGCCCGACACCGCCGATGGCTGGCGTCCCCGCGACGTCGTCGGCCACCTGATCACCGGCGAGCAGACCGATTGGATGGTTCGCACTCGACGAATCCTGGAGCACGGGACCTCGGTTGCGTTCGACCGCTTCGAGCGCTTCGCCATGCTCGAACGCGATGCGGGCGTGCCGCTGGATGAGCTCGTGGAGCGTTTCGCGAGGCTCCGCAATGCCAACCTGGCCGCGCTTCGCGAGCTGATCACCGACGCCGACCTCGAAAGGCGCGGTCTGCATCCCTCCCTCGGCGAGGTGAGCCTGCGGGAGCTGCTCGCGACCTGGGCGGTCCACGACCTCGATCACATCGGCCAGATCTACGCGGGCCTGGCAGGTTCGCACGACGCGGAGGTGGGGCCCTGGAGGGAATACCTGGGGATCCTGCTTCGGCGGGAGGATCCGGCGGCAGTCGCCGGATAGCGCCGCATCGGCGGCGGGCCTGGCCCGTGAGACCATCGCCCCTTGGCCAGACGGTAATTCCCAGGAGGCGAGAGGAGAACATGGATCAGAGGCTTGGCCCGAAGAAAAAGGTGGGCCTCGTTGCGCACGACAACAAGAAGCGCGACCTGATCGACTGGGTGACCTTCAACCGCGCGCTGCTGGCGCACCACGATCTGGTTGCCACCGGGACCACCGGTGCCCTGCTCGAGGACGTCCTCGGGATCGGCATCCGAAAGCTGCAGAGCGGACCGCTTGGCGGCGACCAGCAGCTCGGGGCCCTCATCGCCGATGGCGACATCGACTTCCTTGTCTTCTTCTGGGATCCGCTGGAGCCACAACCTCACGATCCGGACGTGAAGGCGCTCCTGCGCATCGCGGTGGTCTGGAACATCCCGATCGCGTGCAACCGCGCGTCAGCCGACTTCATGATCTCGTCGCCGCTGATGTCTAGCGACTACGAGCGGCAGATGCCCGACTATCGGTCCTACGTCGACCGCCAGATCGGCCCGACCTGATCGCCTGCGGCCTTCGGCGGTTAGCGCCGCAGCGGCGGCGGGCCCGGCGGACCTCCGTCGACCGGGATCTGGCTTATGGCCGCCTTGGCGCGGACGCTCCTGCGCTTGGCTTGGCTCGCCTTGAGCAGCCGCTCGATGAGCTCCGACATGTCGTCAATCTGGAAGGGCTTGGTGCGGACGTGAACGTCAGCGATCTGCTCGAGGTCCTTCGCCCGCTTCTTGAGCTCCCAGACATCGGCCGTGCACAGGATGACCGGCACGCTCAGAAGGTCGTGGTGAGCCTTGTCCAGGATGACCAGCTCCCAGCCGGAGACTTCCTGCGGCGTGTTCTCCAACCGGAGGTCGACCAACAGCAGGTCGGGCTTGGTGCGCACGACCTCTTCGATGGAGGTATGGACGGCCTCGAGCCCGGTCATCTGGTGGCCGAGACTCGTCACCAGCTCCCGCATGAGGTCGATGAATTCCGACGAGTCGTTGATGACCGTGACACGTGCCATGGTGCTGGCTCCGATGCATCGATCAGATGCCGCACCACGGACCCCCGAGATGGGAGTGTCCAGGCTTGGGGCGCTGTTCCGAAGGGTGGATGCGCGACAAGAGTCTGGGTAAGTATGCGCCTCTCGTGCAATCGCACAGCAAGAGAGAGCCATTAACGTCGTCTCGTCGGTGCCGAATCAGCCACCGACGACATTGACTCGAGCCTCGAGTAGCTCGCCGATCGCGTCGAACGCCGGCCGAGCGCCTTCGACCAGCGCGTGCGGGTCGCTCGTATCTGGGAAGGGCCTGACCTCGACGTCCATCCGATCGCCCGTCAGGCGGTGGGTCCAGGTGGCGACAGCCCGACCGCCACGCAGGATCAACGGGAAGGCGTCGCCCGAGGTTGCCCCAACGCGCGTCTCGCGGGTCGAATAGGCAAGGCCGAGATGGGCCTCGGCCAGGAACCGACGGCGGCCGTCGGGCGCGTAGCCCATCGGATAGGGATCCCACTTGCCGATCACAGCCATCGCGTCCGGGTCCATCGGCTCAGTCGCCGCCCAGGCATCAGCCAGCGCCGCTGGCAGCAAGAGGCCTTCGCCAAGGTCGACTGTCGAAACCGTCTCGAGCGCCATCGCCGCCCGGCCTCGAGGCACACCGACCCACCACGCGAGATCAGCCACACGGGCCGGGCCGAAGGCGTCCAGGTAGGCGCCGGCCAGCCAGCCCAGGGCCTCGTCTGGATCGAAATCGTCGAACGGCCGGCCGAGCCACGCCTCGGTGGCCACCCAGCGCAGATCGTCGGTGCGCATCTGCCCGGTGCCGATCCGGATCACCAGGCCCTCGCGGGCCATCGCGCGCATCGCGAAGTACGCCAGCTGATCGTCGCGCGCGACACCCAGCGCAGAGCGGAGCTGGGTCGGAGTCAGCGGCTCGAGGATCGCCGACAGGATGCGCGGCCTGAGCCTCGCGTAGGTCGGAGCGTCCAGGCCGCGCGCAGCAAGGTAGGACGGCGACAGCGAGCGCCAGCTCGCGGCCAACAGGAGGTCGGCGGTGTCGGCCGGAACCAGGAAGGCGGAGCCGCGCATCGCGACGATGCGAATCGCCTGGCGCCGAGTCTCGAGATCTGCGAAGGCTGCGGCGGTCAGGCCCCGAGTTCGTGCATGGAGCGCGAGTGGACCGCTGGGGTGCGCGCTGTACACCCCGACGACGTCGCGGAGGGCGGAGAGCGGATCTGGCGCAGAACGGTCGAGCCGCTGACGGCGAAGGCTCCATGCGCGGAGGCGGTCGAAGAGGTCCACGGTCGCCCATTCTGCCCGGACATTCGCCGCCGATCTGCCTGGCTGGCGTCTTCCCGAGGGCGGAATGCCCGGGACGCAATAGGCTCGTAGTCTGTGCACGATAGCAAGGAGGTTCCATGAACCAGCAAGCAACGACGACGGGCATAACGGGCGTGGCCACCGTTGCCGTCCCCGTGAGCGATCAGGAGCGGGCTCTGGCCTTCTACGTCGACGCGCTTGGCTTCGAGAAGCGGCGCGATGCACCCTTTGGGCCGGGCAACCGTTGGATCGAGGTGGCACCACCAGGCTCTTCAACGACGATCGCATTGCCGCCGCGTGGCGAGGTCAAGCCCGGCGTGGACACCGGCATCCGGCTGACGACCCGCGACGCCGAGGCGGACCACGCCGCCCTGCGTGCACGCGGCGTGGACGTCGATTCGGAAATCCTCCGATTCGGGCCGGGCGTGCCTCCGATGTTCACGCTTCGGGATCCCGACGGGAACAAGCTGTACGTCGTTGAGGGCGCCGCTGGCTGACGGGATGCGGTCGCTTGAGCTTGGCTTGGTTCTGCCGCTGCTCGAGGATCCACGATCCGGGCAGAAGCCCACGTGGGATCAGGTTCGGGCCACCGCTCTCAGGGCTGAGGAGCTCGGGTTCGATACGGTCTGGCTCGCCGATGAGCTGCTGTGGAACACGCCTGCGTGGCCAGGTCCACGCGGCTGGTGGGAATGCGTCGCCATGGCAGGTGCGGTGGCGGCCAGCACGTCACGCATCGGCGTCGGCAGCTGGGTGCTATCGGCCCTGCACCGCAACCCCGCGTTGACTGCCAAAGCTGTCGAGACCCTGGACGAGATCAGCGGCGGTCGGTTCATTCTCGGCTTTGGATCGGGCCATGCCGGCACGCAAGGGAACACGTTCGGCTACCCGATGGACCGGACCATCGGGCGCTACGAGGAGGCGCTGCAGATCCTCGTCCCCCTCCTGCGCGACGGCCGGGTGGACTACGAGGGGGAGTTCCACCGCGCCAAGAATCTCGAGCTGAGGCCCCGTGGACCGCGCCCAGGCGCGATTCCGATCATGCTGGGTGCCCATGGGAAACGCACGATGCGGCTTGCCGTTGAGCACGCTGACATCTGGAGCTGCTACGCGACCGAGTCGAGCCTGCCCGATGCCTTTGATGCGTACCTGCGTCTGCTCGACGAGGCGTGCGAAGTCGCCGGTCGGGATCCCTCCGGCATCGGCCGTTCGGTCGGGGTCATCATCGAGACGACCCAGGATCACTCGGCCGAGGCAAGCGACATGGGTGTCCCGATCGCGGGGATTCCGAACGAGATCGCCGCGACGATCCGCGAATTCGCGCTCCGAGGCTTTACCCGGCTCGAGATCGTGCCGTGGCCGCAGACCATGGCCGCCGTGGAGGGCCTTGCGCCGGTCATCGCCGCGCTCGACGCAGCAGCAGCAAGTTGAAGCACTGGGGATGGTCGGGGCGAGAGGATTTGAACCTCCGACTTCATCGTCCCGAACGATGCGCGCTACCTGGCTGCGCCACGCCCCGACCGGATCGATCCACATCGCGCGGACCTGAGAAGGTGGCCATCCTAGCAGCCACCCCCTGATCGGTCCACCGGGGCTAGCATGGCCCGAATGCCCGAGCAAGAGCAGGAATTCCGGCCGGCAGGGACGGTTGCGGCGCAGGCGGAGCGTCCAGGATTGCTCGAGCGCGACGAGTTCCGGCTGGCCGGCCTGACGCTGATCGTCAAGCTCGCGGTCCTGGCCTTCGGGGTGTTCGGGGTCACGGTGATCGCCGGTCAGACCCTAGGCCCGGGTCTCCGGGGACTTCTCGAGCTCTGGAACCACTGGGACGGCCCGCATTACCTGGACCTCGCCGTCCTGGGCTACCGCGCGACCGATCCCGGCGTCCATCTGATCGACGGCTATCAGCGTGCGTTTCCCGGCGACCTGCCGCTGTACATCGTCTTCTTCCCGCTCTTTCCCTGGCTCGTCGGCGCGGTGAACTCAATCCTGCGGGAGCCGCTCGTCTCGGCATTTTTGGTCAGCGGCGTCGCGTCGCTGTTCGTGGCTCCCCTCCTCTACCGCCTCGTGCGCGCCGACGAGGGACGCCGAGTCGCGCTCCTGGCCGCCTGGTTCCTGCTGATCTTCCCGACCGCCTATTTCCTGCACATCGGCTACACGGAGAGCCTGTTCCTGGCGCTGGTGCTCGGCTCGTTTCTCGCCGCCCGCAGCGACCGATGGTGGCTGGCGGGGGTCCTCGGTGGCCTCGCGGCGCTCACCCGCGTGAATGGGCTGGTCCTGATCCCGGCGCTGGCTGCGGACGCGTGGCTGACCTGGGACGCCGACCCGGACCATCGAATCCGAGCCGAGTGGCTGGCCATCGGTCTGGTGGCGGTCGGCTTCGCGGGGTACCTGGCACTCAACCTCGCCGTCTACGGGGATGCGTTTGCGTTCCTGACCATCCAGCGCGAGCACTGGTACAAGGAGCTTGCGCCGCCATGGCAGGGCATCAACGGGGTGATCCACTTCATCACCGACAGCCCTCAGCCGATCGACGCCATCAAGTACGGCTGGTTCGAATTGGCGTTCATCGTCCTGGGCCTGGCGGGAACCGTGGTTGCCGCGATCCGCTTTCGTCCCAGCTGGTTCGTGTGGATGGCGGGCAACTGGCTGCTCTTTACGAGCACCAGCTTTGTGCTCTCCGTCCCGCGCTACTGCCTGACGCTCTTTCCGCTCTTCGCCTGGTTCGGGCTGCTGGGCCGGCGTCCTGCGGTGGCAGTAGCGCTAAGCCTCGTTTCGGTAGGCCTGCTGGGCTACTTCATCTCCGAGTTCGCGGTCGGCCGCTGGGCGTTCTAGGCAACGAAATGTCCCGAAGGAACCTCGGTGGCCGTTGAGGTGATCTCCGGCTCCGTGTGCCCCTTCGGGACGCCAACAGAATGCCAGCCGACCCGCGGCGCGGGCAATCCCCTTTCTCCACGAGTTGACGGGCCGATGGGCGGCTTATCCACAAGTCATCCCCAGCCAACCCCGAACGCCGTGCGTGACGGCGCGCGACGCGTAACACTCGCCATACGCGTAACACTCGCCGTATGTGTAGCCAAACCAACTCCGAGGTGACCGATGCGATCGCGCCTTCTCTCCATCGCCCCGGCGGCGGGCATCGCCGCCGTGCTCACGCTGGCCGCCTGTCAGGCCCCAGCCGGCGCTGGCTCGACGAGTGCGAGCGCCAGTGAACGCGCTTCAGCCAGCGCATCCGGCAGTGGGGCAGCGGCCAGCACCTACGAGGTGAAGGTCGCGCATACAACCGCCGGCGATGCGCTCGTCGGTGAGGACGGCAAGACCCTGTACGTCTTCACCAAGGAGGCCTCCGGGACGATCGCATGCACGACTGGCTGCACGGGCACCTGGCCGCCGTTCACGCTCGACTCAGGGGAGACGACCAAGGCCGGGCAGGGCGTCACCGGGTCATGGCTCGGCACAACCAAACGTCCTGATGGCGCGACGCAGGTGACCTACAACGGGCACCCGCTCTACTACTACGCCAGCGACAAGGCCGCCGGAGACGCGCACGGCCAGGGCATCGGCGGAGTCTGGTTCATCGCCACGGCCAATGGCAAGCTGCCCTCCGCGTCCGCCAGCGCGAGCGCATCGATCGGTTATTAGGCGATTGCTCAGCCGGGCGCGGAGCCCCTCCCGCGCCCGGCTGCTCTCCCCACCATCTCGGCCAGCCGGACGAGCTGGGCCTCCGGTGTCGAGTCGGTAAGCGGCAGGCTCGATGCGAGATGCCCGTCGGGCCGCACGATCCAGGCCCGCGGTCCGGCAGGCCCATAGATGCGTGTCAGCCCCACGTCCGCGACCACCTCCGCGGGTAGCGGCCAGGCCGCATCGCGACTGACCGCAGCGACCGCCGGCGGCGCGGCGGCCAGGAGCACGACGAACGACGAACCGAAGCGGTCCTTCAGTCGGCTTCCATCGCTCAGCTGGACGTCGGGCGCCACCGCTCCGTGGCGAGGCAGGGATGAATCCTCGGGGCCCGCTTCGACGATCGGCGACGCGCCGTAGGAAAACGGCTCGGCGAGCCGCCCCGAGTTCACGCGCCTGCGAAGCGCAGCGAAGCGGGTGCTCCCGCGCAGGGTGAGGTTGCGCCACAGCTGTTGCCACCTTCCGCGCGGCGCCATGAAGCGCATCGTGGCGTCGGTGACGGCCAGGTTCTCCTCCGCCGCTGGACGCCGCTCAGCTGCGTAGGTGTCGAGAAGCGTCTCGGACGCCTCGCCGCTGAGCACCCAGGCCAGCTTCCAGGCCAGGTTCTCCGCATCCGCGGCGCCGGAGTTGAGGCCCCTTGCTCCGAAGGGCGCGTAGAGATGGGCCGCGTCCCCTGCAAGGAAGGCGTTCCCCTGCCGGAAGGCGTCAGCCAGACGTTGATGGAAGCGGTACACGGTCATCCAGGCCAGGTCGTAGTCGGTCGTGGGACCGACCACCGCGCGAATCCGCCGATCCAGCCGGCCGTCAGCCCGCTCCGCGTCGATGTCCGTATCCGGCGCGATCTGCCAGTCAATCCGCCAGGTGTCGTCCGGCTGCGGGTGGATCAGGACCTGGCGACCAGGGTTCCATGGAGGGTCGAAGAAGAAGCGCCTCTCGTTGGGGAATGGCAGACGGGCCCGGATGTCGCAGATCAGGAAGTGATCGTCGTGGGTGTGGCCTGGAAAACCCACGCCGAGCAGGTCGCGCACCGTGGAGTGAGCGCCATCGGTGCCGACCACGTAGCGCGCGATCAGCTCGCCTGGCCCGGCGTTGGTGGCCAGCTCGAGGCGAACGCTGGCGCCGTCATCGGTCAGGCCTTCGAGCCGATGGCCCCAGCGCAGATCGACGCCCAGCGCCCGACATCGGTCCAGGAGGAGCTCCTCGACCTCGGTCTGGCTGATGTTGACGAAGGGCGGGAAGTGGTCCGCCGAGGTGCCCGGCAGCTCGACGCTGAACAGCTCGCGCGTGCCGTAATAGGTGCGGCCGATGCGCCATTGGACGCCACGCTTGGCGACGCGCTCACCGATGCCGATTCGCGCCCAGATCTCGATCGTCTCGCGCTGCATGCAGAGCGCCCTCGACCCTTCGCCCAGGTGACGAGGGGCCTGCTCCAGGAGCGTGACGCGGATGCCGTGCTGCGCGAGGCGCGCCGCCAGCGTCAGCCCCACAGGCCCCGCTCCCACGACGGCGACCTGGGTTTCGGGAATCACAGACTCCCGTCGCACCTCTCAGCCCTGGAGGGCATCCCATACCTGGCGATCGCGCTCCGCGGTCCAGATCCGCGGATGGTCGATGCCTTCGAGCTCGTCCCAGGCGCGCTGGACGTTGAACGGCATGGTGTGATCGAAGATTGGATACCCGGCGTAGCGCGGCGCAAGCTGGGCGTACACCAGCTCGAAGGCGTCCTTCCGCGTTCCGCCCTGGTGCAGGACGTCGCGTGTGCCACGCAGCGTGGTCTGCAGGAAGGCCCGCGTGTCCTCGATTGCCTGATCGACGGCCTCGCCGCGCACGACCGCACCCCGACCGCCAACGAGCTGGTCGGCGCGGAGCGCTCGGACCGCATCCAGCGTTGGGCCGGACCAATCGGCGATGTGCGCGTCCCCCATGTAAGGGGCGGCTTGCGCCTCGACCAGGTCGCCGGCGAAGAGGATCCGCTCCTTGGGGAGCCACACGACCAGGTCACCAGATGTGTGACCACGGCCGAGGAACCGCAGCTCGACGCGCCGCCCGCCGACGTCCAGGAGGATCTGGTCCTCGAACGTGTGGGTCGGGCGGGTCAGCCCGGGAATGGTGTCGGCACCCTCGAACAGGCGCGGCATGCGGCCCTGCTCGCTCGCCCAGTCCTCTAGCCCTCGTTCCTCGATCAGCGCACCGGTCATGGTGGTGGCGATGATCCGATTGGCCGCGAACGCCGACGCGCCAAGGGTGCGAACGGCGTGGTAGTGCGTCAGGACCAGGTCGCCGAACGGGGCCTGGCTGATCGAGCGGACGACGTCGATCCAGCGCTGCGCCATGAGCGGAGTCGCCCGCGCCTCGATGGCCAGGATGCCATCGGCGCCGATCACGCAGCCCACGTTCGGGTCGCCCTGGGCGGTGTAGGCGTAGACGTCGTCCGCCAGCTCCTCGAGCGTGGCCTCCTTCTCCCCAAGGTCTGCCGACGACGCGAAGGGTTTGCGGTCGAGGCGGCTCACCGTTCGATCATAGGGCCCGGAAACGCGGGGACGCAGCACAACCCTCAGCAGCTGAGAGTTGTGACGACAAATGCTTGAGGGGTGCCGACCCGCGGGGCCGGACGACCGGGGGGCCTAGACGTCCGAATACAGGAAGAACTCGTACGGATGCGGGCGGAGCGCCACTTCCTTGGCGGAGGCGCGCTTCAGGTCAAGCCACACCTCGACCAGGTCGCGGGTGAAGACCTCGCCCCGGTACAGGAACTCCTGATCCCCCTCGAGGGCGTCGAGGGCCTCCTCGAGCGTGCCGGGGACGTTGCGAATGGAAGCCCGTTCCGGCCCCTCAAGCTCGTAGAGGTCCTTGTCGATGGGTGCGGGGGGCTCGATGCGGTTGATGATCCCGTCGAGGCCGGCCATCAGCTGGGCCGCGAAGGAGAGATACGGATTGCACGACGGGTCCGGTGACCGGAACTCCAGCCGCCGGGCGGACGGCTTGGAGAAGTACGTCGGGATCCGGACGCACGCGGACCGGTTGCGGGCCGAATAGACGAGGTTGATCGGCGCCTCGTAGCCGGGAACCAGGCGCCGGTACGAGTTGGTTGTCGGCGCGGCGAAGGCCAGAACCGCAGGCGCATGCGCCAGCAGCCCACCGATGTAGTGGCGCGCCGCATCGGACAGCAACGCGTACCCATCGGCGTCGTAGAAGAGGTTGCGTCCATCGCTCCACAGCGACTGGTGCGTGTGCATGCCCGATCCGTTGTCGCCGTACATGGGCTTGGGCATGAAGGTCGCCACGTAGCCGTTGGCGAAGGCCACGTTCTTGGCGATGTACTTGTACTTGAGGACCTTGTCGGCGGTCTCGACCAGGCCGCCGAAGCGGATGTCGATCTCCGTCTGGCCAGCCGTGCCCACCTCGTGGTGGTGCACCTCCACGTCGATCCCGGACTCGATCATCTTCAGGACGGTCGCCGAGCGCAGCTCCTGCAGCCGGTCGGCCGGCGGGACCGGGAAGTAGCCCTCCTTGTGCCGGGGACGGTGCCCCAGGTTCGCCACGCCATTGGAGCCCGAGTTCCAGATCCCCTCCTCGGAGTCGATGTAGTAGTAGCCAGAGTGGGCGTTCTGGTCGAAGCGGAGCGAGTTGAAGAGGTAGTACTCGATCTCCGGCCCCCAGTACGACGCGGTGGCGATGCCGGTGGTGGGCAGGAACGCCTCCGCCTTCCTGGCGACGTAGCGTGGGTCGCGGGTGTAAGGCTGGCGGGTGAGCGGATCGACGATGTCGCAGATCAGCGAAAGCGTGCGCGTGCCGAGGACCGGATCGACGAACGCCGTGGCGGGATCCGGCAGGAGCAGCATGTCCGACTCGTGGATGTGCTGAAAGCCGCGGATCGACGAGCCATCGAAGCCGATGCCGTCGACGAACAGCTCGCTCCCCAGCTCGCGGGCCGGGATCGAGAAGTGCTGCCAGGTGCCGGGCAGGTC
>VBKA01000120.1 GCA_005879815.1 Chloroflexota bacterium | reverse complement strand
ATGTAGGTCGCCATGAAGGCCAGGATCAGCCAGCCACGTCCCGGGAAGCGGAGCCGGGCGAACGCGTAGGCGGCCGGGACGCCCACGACGAGCGAGAGGGCAGTCACCGAAGAGGCGATCACGGTGCTGTTGACGAGCGCGGCACGGAAGCCCTCCGCATTCTCGTCGCCGGTCGCACCGAAGGTGAGGGACGCAAACCGATCGAAGGAGATGTGCGCCGGGATCCACTTCAAGGGTCGTTCCAGCAGGTCTACCGGCGCCGCGACGCTCGAGATGATCAACCACGCGAACGGAGCGAGGATGACCAGCAGCGCGACGATCAACCCTGCATACAGCAAGATTCGAGTGATCGGCGAAGGCTGGTTGAGCCGATGGCGACGAACGCGCGCCAGCATCTGCGTGCCCGTGCGGGCGGCGGAGTCCGAGCTCACACCGTCTGCCCCGTTCGGCCCAGGAGACGCAGGTACACGGCGGCGAGGACCATGATCACCAGTGCGATGAGGTAGCCGAGCGCCGCTCCACGCCCGAAGTCGAAGCCCTGGTAGGCAGTCTGGTATGCGTAGATGGCGATCGTCTGCGTCGAGTTCGCGGGGCCGCCGTGGGTCATGATCCAGATCAGGTCGAAGACCTTGAACGCCTCCATGGTGCGGAGCACCAGGAGGATGAGGATGACCGGGGTCAGCAGCGGCAGCAGGATGTGGCGAAAGACCTGCCATGGCCCAGCACCGTCGACACGAGCCACCTCGACCACCTCACGGTCGATCGACTGCAGGCCGGCCAGCAGCAGGATGGCGACCAGGGGCGTCAGCTTCCAGACGTCAGCGACGATCACCATCCACATCGCCAGGTCGCTGTCCGAGAGCCATGGCTGGTACGCGTGGAGCACCCCGGTCTGGGTGAGCAATGCGTTGAGCGCGCCGTACTCGGCGTTGTCGATCCATCGCCACATCAGCGCGTTGACGATGGTCGGCAGCGCCCAGGGAAGGATCACCATGGTTCGCAGCAGCCATCGCCAGCGGAGCGGCTGGTCCATCAGCAGAGCCAGCCCCATGCCGAATCCAAGCTCCAGCGCGGTCGTGACGATGGTGAAGTAGAGGGCGCGCCAGGTTGCCGCCCAGAAGTCCCCGCTGGTCAGCTGCTCGAGGTAGTTGCCGAGCCCCACGAACGGCTCGACGCCGGGGCGGATCAGGCGGATGTCAAAGAGGCTCATCCATAGCGCGCGGCCGAGCGGGATGAGAACCACCAGGATGATGACGAGGGCGGCGGGAGCCACGAAGGCCGCCGCCACCCAGGATTCCGGCCATGGCCGCCCGGACCTGACCCGGTTACGGGTGCGGGCGAGAACGGCCACGGCTCAATCTGTGCGCGCCAATCGCAACGCTACTTCTTCATGGATGGCACCTTGGCCGCGACGTCGTCCAGCGCCTGCTGAGGAGTCTTGGTCCCCTTGAGCGCCTCCTGGATGGCGACCTGCAGCGCATTCGACAGGTTCGTGTAGTACGGCACCACTGGCCGCGCCACGAGCCCGGCGAAAGCGGACTTGGCCGCCGCCCAGAAGTCCGGATTGGTCTTGGTCAGGTCGGTCTTGTCAAAGGACGCCTTCCACTCCGGGAAGGTGTTGGCATCGTATTTCTCCTGCATTGGCTGGCTCGCCATGAAGAGTGCGAGCTTGAGCGCCTCATCCGGATGCGAGGTCTTCGTAGTGACGGCGATGCTCATGCCGCCGTTCACCCCGGAGGTCGGAGCACTCGGCCCGCCCGGAGCCGCGGTGACCGCGATGTCACCCGCCACCTTGGACTTGGTCTTGTCGTTGAGGACGTTGTAGCCGTAGGTCCAGTTGAGGCCCATGGCCGCCTGGCCCGCGGCGATGGTGCTGTTGACGTCGTCCTCCTTGTAGCCGAGCGACGCGGGATTCGAAATCCCGTCATCCATGGTCTGCTTCATGAACTGCAGCGCGGCCAGGCCTCCGCCCTTGTTGAAGGTCGGATTGCCCTGGTCGTCGACGAAGTTCGCGCCCCCCATCACCGCCGCGATCTCAGCCCAGTCGCAGATGACCGCCTCGGCCTGGATCCAGCTCCAGGCGAGCGGGTACTTGGCGATCCCCTTGGACTTGATCAGCTTGGCATCGGTCACCACCTCGTCCCACGTCTTGGGCGGGCTCGTGATGCCGGCTTGCTGGAACATCTTCTTGTTGTAGAAGAAGAACTTGGTGTCGTTGATCCACGGGACGCCCCAGGTCTTGCCCTTGTAGAGCGATGACGTGAACGCGGAGTCGAAGACGCCGCTCTTGAAGTCGGACGGGACCTTGTCGCTGATGTCGCGAACGATCTTCGCGTCCGCGAACTCCGCCGGCCAGGGGGTGTCCATCAGCACCGTGTCGTACTGACCGTTGCCGGTCGACTGGGCGGTGACGATCTTGTCGTGCAGCGACTCGTACTGGACGAACTCGTACTTCACCTTGATGTTCGGGTTCGCGTCCTCGAAGGCCTTGATCATGGCCTTGACTTCGTCGTCGCTGTAGGCGGCCTGCTTCATCCAGATCGTGTTGAGGGTGACCTGGCCGCCTCCGCCCGAGCTCGTGGTGTTGTTGCCGCCCGAGCAGGCGGACAGCACCACCACCAGGGTGGCCAGGAGGGCCCAGAGCGGACGCATCCTGCTCGGCCCACGACGTGCATCTGTCATCTCCGTTCTCCTGTCGACTGAGCCGAGAGCCCGGCTCGGGCATACCTGTCCGCCGCCCGTTCGAGGGCAGCACGCGCAAAGAGGTCCGCCCCGAGCAGCTCCGCGTCAGGGCCAAGGGTGCCGAGCACCACCTCCGGGGGAATGGCGACGAGCTCGGCAACCCGCCGCCGGAGGGTGTTGAGGAGGTGGGCCGCGTCTGCGGCCACGCTCCCGGTCAGGACCACGATCTCGACGTCCAGCAGCGCGCCAAGGGTCGCGATGATGAGCGCCCAGCCCTCGACCGCCCGCTCGCCGAGTGGTCGAAGGGCCGGATTGGCAAATGCCTCACGGGTCAGAATTCGGGGGTGTTCCGGCTCGGTCGTGTTGTCTTGTGCCTGGGCCGATGCTGCCCGAGGAGTGGATGCGGCCGTGGCGAGAGCGCGGCCACCGACCAACTCCTCGATCCAGGCGTATCCCTCGGGAGCGGCTGACTCGACGCTGCCAAACCGTCCGGCGTCAACGGGCCGCCGGCCGTCCACTTGTTCGCCGATCGACTCAGATGGCAGCAGCAGAAGCCCGACCTCACCCGCCATCCCGTGCGCACCCCGATGGACCTGGCCGCCCACGATCAGCCCGAGCCCGATGTTGCTGCCCAGCGTGATCACAGCCGCGTTGTCGTGTCCGCGGGCGGCTCCCAGCTCATGCTCAGCCAGCGCGGCGAGGTTGGCGTCGTTGTTCACAGCCACCGGGACCTCAAAGGCGGTTGAGAGCGCCTGCGATAGCCCCGCGCCCGCCCGAATGCCAAAGTCGCGTTCCTGCACGACGTTGCCGGTCTGGTCCACGCCCGCCGCCAGGCTGACGCCGACGGCGGCCACCGACCGGTTATCTGGGCTGGCGCCCGAGAGCAGCCGGCGCGCCTCGCCCACCAGGCCGTTCGCCAACCCCGCCCTTCCGACAAGGTCCGAGGTCGGCAGCTCGGTTCGGTCCACGATGGCGCCCTGGCGGACGAGGGCCGTCCGCGTACGCGTGGCCCCCACATCGATCGCGAGCGTTGCGGTCTCAGCCGGCATGGCCAGCGACTCCGGTCATGGCGAATGCCCCTAGCACGGCCGCTGGCGCGGTGCGCTGCCTCGCCAGCTCGAGGGCGGCGGCGATGGCGCCGATCACCGTGGCATCCGAGCCCAGGCTGGACGTGACGATCCGGGGCGGAGCGGGGAGGCTGGGAGCGATGCGCGTCACCAGAGGGTCGAGGTACGGACCCAGGGAGCGACCGACGCCGCCCTCGAGGATCACGAGCTCGGGATCCACCGTTGCCGCGATGGCGACGATTGCCATCGCCAGGTCGTCGAGCAGCTCGGCCACGACGGCGCGGCCGACCACGTCGCCATTGCCGGCCGCTGCAAGGACTGCCTCGGGCGTGATCTCGCCATCGGTCAGGATCGAAGGCTGGCCTCCGTCTGCCACCAGCGTCCGGGCGCGGGCAGCAACGCCGGGCCCTGACGCGAACGCCTCGAAGGCCCCAAGCCCTGCGGTGATGGGACGGCCAAGCAGCTCGCGCCGCACCACCATGTAACCGACCTCGCCCGCCGCGTTGTGCCGACCCTGCAGCAGCCGACCGTCGGAAACGATCGCGGCACCCGTGCCGGTCCCGACCGAGAGGGTCACGAAATGGTCGATGCGGCGGCCGTCACCGCGCCAGGCATGCGCCAACGCAGCGAGGTTTACGTCGTTGTCCACGACAAAGGGGATCTCGATAGCGGCCGCAAGGCGGTCGACCACCGGGAAGCTGTCCCAGACCAGGTATGGAGCGTCACGCGCGACGCCGTCCTGCGGGTCCAGGATGCCGGGCACGCCAACGGCGAGTGCGATCACCGGCACCTCGCGGCGCTGCGCTTCACGTTGCATCAGCCCGATCGCCTCGAGGAGCGTCGTGAAGGCGTCCCCGGTCGAATGGGTCAGGCGCACGTCCTCCGCGAGCACCTCACCGGCGAGGTCGGCCAGCGCCGAGTGGCACCGCGTGCCGCCCAGGTCCACGGCAATCACGGCGCCCGCGTCGCGGCGGTACGAGATGATCCCGCGCGGGCGGCCTCCGCTCGAGCGGCTCGCCCCGACGTCGGCCACGAGGCCGTCCTGCCGGAGGCGGCCGACGATGCGGCCAACGGAGGCCGGGATCTCGGTGCGCGAGGTTGGGTCGTGCTCACGCACGTAGTCGAGCACGAGGAACTCGTTTACCTCGAGCATCGTGGCGTGGCGAACGGGCCTCACCATCGGCTGACGGGTCGCCCGGGGACTTTCTTTCAGATAGAAAGTCACGCGGAGGAGAATACTCCGCCAGGCGCCGCGTGGGAAGACGTTTTCGCAAACCTGCCGCGCAGTGCAGCCCAGCCTGTGCAACCAGGATCGCGAATGGTCCATCGAAGTCTGCGCCGGGCTCCTTCCGTAACCGCTCGTTGGCCACTGTGTGCGCGGCGCATCACAAACGGCCAAGGAAGGCGGGCGCATCGGCTGTAGCTGTCATTCGTTGGACGAATGGAGACTGCAGCGTCACATGCGCCGTCGGACGCCGAGTCT
>VBKA01000121.1 GCA_005879815.1 Chloroflexota bacterium | reverse complement strand
TCATCATGACCAGCAACGTCGGAGCGCCCCAGATCCAGAAGGACAAGACGATTGGCTTCCGGGGAACGAGCGCGACCGAGGAAGCGCAGGCCATCGTCGACTACGAGCGGATGAAGGAGCGCGTCCTGGGCGAGCTGAAGAACGTCTTCCGGCCCGAGTTCCTCAACCGGATCGACGCGACGGTGGTGTTCCGCCAGCTGACCCGCGAGGAGATCCGCGAGATCGTGGACCTGCTCCTGGAGCGGGTCAAGGCGCAGATCACCGGCCAGCAGATGACGCTGGTGGTGAGCGATGCGGCCAAGGACGCCATCATCGCCAAGGGCTACGACCAGGCCTTTGGCGCGCGACCGCTGCGGCGCGAGATCCAGAACCAGATCGAGGATCCGCTCGCCGAGCGGATGCTCATGGCCGCCTTCGAACCGGGCGACACGATCGTCATCGACGTGGATGCCAACGGCGCCGTGTCGATCACGCGCGGCGCACCCCCGGCGCCGAGTCGCAAGAAGCAGGCGGTTACCGCCGCGTAAGGCTGCTGTAAGGGACCGATAACCGCGCGATCAATCCTGATCTGCCACGATAGGGCGGGCCTCCTGGCCCGCCCATCGGTCTATCTGGAGCCCGAGCCGTCGTGCCCAATCGCTCCGTGTTCGTCTGCCAGCAATGCGGCACCAGCGCGCCCAAGTGGTCCGGCCAGTGCGCGGGATGCGGCGCCTGGAACACGCTGGTCGAGACCGTCATGCCTGGAGGCAGCCGCCGGAGCCGGGAGAGTCCGCGCGCCTCCAGTGCATCCGGCGCGGCAGTCGAGGCGATTGCCGCGGTCTCGAGCGCTGAGGCGGATCGCCTGGCGAGCGGCATCGGGGAGATCGACCGGGTCCTGGGTGGCGGGCTCGTCCCTGGCTCGATCGTCCTGTTCAGCGGTGACCCGGGGATCGGCAAGTCGACCCTCCTGCTCCAGCTCGCGGCCCGTCTGGCTCAACGGGGAGCGGCCGCGCTCTACGTGACCGGCGAGGAATCGTCGCGCCAGGTCCGCGGACGAGCGGAGCGCGTCGACGCCGTGGTGGACGGGCTCTCGCTGCTCGCCACCACCGAGCTGGAGACGGCCATCGAGGCGATCCTGGCCACGCGGCCGGGGCTGGCCGTGGTCGACAGCGTCCAGACTCTGGCCAGCCCGGAGCTGGGCGGTCCCGCCGGGAGCGTCGGGCAGGTGCGCGAGGTGGCGGCGCGGTTGGCGGAGGTGGCCAAGGCGGGGAGCACCTGCATCGCGCTCGTCGGTCATGTCACCAAGGAAGGCACGGTCGCCGGCCCCCGCACCCTGGAGCACCTCGTCGATGCGGTCATCTACCTGGAGGGGGAGCGACTCGGGACGACCCGGCTGCTGCGCGCGGCCAAGAACCGCTTCGGATCGACCGATGAGGTGGGCGTCCTCGAGATGCGCGGCGACGGCCTCGTCGAGGTCCCGGACGCCTCGCGATTCTTCATCGAGTCCGAGCAGCCACCCGTCTCCGGCAGTGCGGTGACCATCGCCCTGGAGGGGACCCGCCCGCTCGCGGTCGAAATCCAGGCACTCGTCGCGCCGGCGGGCTACGGATCGCCACGGCGCGCCACGACCGGGATCGACACGAATCGGATCCTCATGCTGATCGCCGTCCTCGCCCGCCACGCCGGCCTGAACCTGACCGGGCATGACGTGTACGTCAACGTCGCCGGCGGCCTGACCATCGAGGAGCCGTCGGCCGACCTGGCGATCGCCGCGGCCCTGGCCTCGTCGCTTCGCGAGCGTCCCGTTCGCTCGGGCACCGTGCTCGCCGGGGAGCTTGCGCTCTCCGGACGGCTTCGCGCGGCCGGACGCGCGGAACGCCGGCTTGCTGAGGCTCGCCGGCTTGGGTTCGATCGACTGGTGACCGGATCCGGACGCGATGGATCCGCGGATGGCCTGCAGCCGGGACGGCCGGGACAGCCTGGCCAGGCAGAGCACCCACTGGAGCGTCGGCTGGGAGAATCGCCCAAGCTCGGACTCGTGACCGCCACGGACCTGCGGGCGGCCCTCGGCCTTGCCCTGGAGGAGTAGGCCGCCCGGGGGTTGGTCGGGGGTTTGTGCGGGGTTGCCGGGGGTCACCACCGGTGCTACCGTTGCGGCCCGTTTCGGCGGGTGGCGTGAGACGACCATCGCGTTCATCTCTATTCATCTCATTCATTCCGGCCGTCAACGCCAGATCCATTCATCCATCCACGCACTCATCGGTCCATGACAAAGCTCATCCAGATTCTCGGGGCCCTGCTGGGGACCATCGGCGGGCTTGTTCTTGGCCTGCTCCTGCTGGTGCAGGCCGACGGCCTCCTGGATCCCTCGAATCGGCCCGCCTTCCTCACGGCCTTCGTGGTCGCCAGCCTCCTCTTTGGCTACCTGGCGATCCCGTACATCACGGTCATCCCGACGCGCTGGGCGATCGCGCAGCTGGCCGAAGCCGGCGCCGGCGAATATGCCCTCGGGGTCGTGGCGATCCTGGTGGGCCTGATCATGGGCCTGCTGCTGGGCGTGCCCCTGGCCCAGCTTGGTGGCATCGCCGGTTCGGTACTGCCTCCGGTCGTCGCGTTGGTCTTGGCGGCGATCATGCTGGCCGCCACGCTCTACAAGAGCGACGTCCTGATCCCGGCCGCAGCGGGGATCCTTCCCGGCGGACGGCGGAGGCTGCACCCGGGTCAGGTGGTGGTCGATACCAGCGCGGTGATCGACGGGCGAATCGTGGACATCGGCCGCACCGGATTCATCCTGGGCACGCTGGTCGTCCCGCGCTTCGTGCTCGACGAGCTGCAGCGCATCGCCGACTCACCCGACCCCATGCGCCGCAACCGCGGTCGACGGGGGCTCGAGATGCTCTCCGCCTTGCAGAAGGACGCCATCAGCCCCGTCGAGATCAGCGAGCAGACCTATCCGGAGATCGGGGAGGTCGACGCCAAGCTCGTCGCATTTGCTCGCGAGCACGGAGCCGCGATCCTCACGAATGACTTCAACCTCAACCGGGTGGCCGAGCTGCAGGGGATCCGCGTCCTCAACATCAACGAGCTCGCGAACGCGGTAAAGGCGGTCCTCCATCCCGGTGAGGAGCTCGCCGTCCGGATCATCCAGGAAGGCAAGGAGCCGGGCCAGGGCGTGGGTTACCTGGACGACGGCACCATGATCGTGGTCGAGGGTGGTAGCCGATTCCTCGACCGCGAGGTCAAGGTCACGGTCACGCGTGTCCTGCAGACGGTGGCGGGCCGGATGATCTTCGCGCAGCCGCATGACGGAATCCCGGCGGCGGACCTCGTGCCGACGCCCATGCGGGCGCGAGGACAGGAGTCCGCGGGCGCAGAGACTTCACCCCGTCGAAGCACGGGCCGGCGCGAACGCGGCTGACGTCCGACCGATGAGCGATGTCGCCGGCGTCCTGGTCGCCGCCGGGCGCGGCAGCCGGATGGGTGGGGACAAGCTGTGGACCGAACTCTGGGGCCGACCGATCTGGCGCTGGAGCCTCGACGCGCTGCTCGCCGCCCCTGGCCTGACGCGCCTGGCAGTGGTGGTCCCAGCGGGCGAGGTCGAGCGCTTCCGCGACCGCCTCCCACCCGCTGCGGAGCGATGCCTGCTGGTCGAAGGCGGTGAGACGCGCTCGGCGTCGGTGCATGCCGGGCTCCTTGGCCTGTCTGATGCGGGGGCTTCCAGCGACACCCTCGTGCTCGTGCACGACGCGGCGCGTCCAGCCGCGGATGGGCGTCTCATCGAGGCGGTGCTGGGCGCGGCGCGGGAGACGGGAGCGGCCATCCCGGTCCTGAGTGTGGCTGATACGCTCAAACGCTTGGGCGACGGCCTGGTCGAGGCCACCGTCTCGCGCGATTCCCTGGCTGCCGCGCAGACCCCACAGGCCGCCAGCCTCGGCATCCTGCTGGCCGCGTTCGATGCGGCTCGCGTGCGGGGCGGCGACCCCACCGACGAAGCGGCGGCGCTCACTGCGATCGGGGTGCCGGTACGGGCGGTCGCCGGCGATCCGGCGAACCGGAAGCTGACCGAAGATGGAGATCTGCCGGTTCTGCGCGCCGTCCTCCGGGAACGATCGGTTGTCGCGCTCGACGCTCCCGCGGTGGGCGGCCGCGCGGGGATCGGCTTCGATGCCCATCGCCTCGAAGCCGGGGTGCCGCTCCGGCTGGGCGGCCTCGCCTTTCCGGACGAGCCGCAGGGTCTCGCCGGCCACTCGGACGGGGATGCCGCCCTCCACGCCGTGATCGATGCTCTGCTGGGTGCAGCTCACCTGGGCGACGTTGGCATTCACTTCGCGGAGGGAGACGAGCAGTGGAGTGGCGCGGACTCCAGCGAGCTCCTGCGGCTCGCCGTGGAGCGGATCCGCGACGCTCGATTTCGGCCGCGGGCGGTGGACTTGACGATTGTCGGGGCGAGGCCTGCCATCGCCCCGACGCGAGAAGCGATGGAGCGGCGCATCGCAGAACTCACCGGACTTCCCGCCGACTCAGTCAGCGTCAAGGGCACGACCAGCGACGGGCTCGGCTTCGCGGGGACCGAGGGGATCGCCGCCTACGCGCTGGCCAGCGTCGAACCGTTTGCAGACGCCACCGACTGGATCGGCGGGCGGCGTCCTGTTGCGGAGGCGCTCGCGGTCGGTCGACCGGCGCATCGGCTCCTCGTCTCCTCCAGCGCCAAACCCAACCCTGAGCTCAACGCCCTGCTCGCCGGCGCGAGGCAGGCCGGCGTACCGGTCGAGACTGTGTCGCCGGACCGCTTGTCGCGGATCGCCGGCTTCGACGGCCACCAGGGCGTGCTGCTCGAGGTGGGCGAGCGCCGCTGGTCAGATCTGACGGAGATGGTGGGGCGGGCGGCGGCGCGCGGGCATGACCCGTTCGTGCTCGTCCTCGAGCACCTGCAGGACCCCACAAACCTGGGGACCCTCCTTCGCTCGGGGGAGGCCGCGGGCATCGACGGCGTGGTGTTTCCGGAGCGGGGAGCAGCACCCTTGACCGCGGCGGCGGTCAAGGCGTCGGCCGGGGCCAGCGAGCATCTCCTCCTGGCGCGCGTCGAAAGCCTGGGCGCGAGCCTTCACGAGCTCAAGGAGCTCGGCCTCCGACTGGTGGCTGCCGACCAGGACGCCCGAGCCTCGGCGTGGGAGGCGGACCTGACTGGACCGATGGCGATCGTGGTCGGCTCGGAGGGGAGCGGCCTTTCGGGTGCCACCAAGCGTCGCTGCGACCTGCTTGTGCAGTTCCCGATGGCCGGCCGGGTCGCATCCCTCAACGCGGCGACCGCGGGAGCGCTGCTCCTGTTCGAGGTTGTCAGGCAGCGTTCAGCAGGTGGCGCCCGCTAGAATCGCAGCGCCGGGCCGACGTAGCTCAACGGTAGAGCAGCGGTTTTGTAAACCGCCGGTTGTGGGTTCGACTCCCTCCGTCGGCTCCATGCGCATTCGGTCTCTCGCCGGGCCGCGAGAGGAACTACCGTGCGGTCAGACCTCCGGCCCCTCTTGTCCCAAGGCGGACCTAACCGATGTGTAGATTGACGCCCACGAGGATTAGCGGCCATAGCAGGACGGCGAGGATGGCAGACAGAATCGGCATCAATGCGGTGAGGTGCGCAAAGTACCCGTGACGTGACGCCACGATCAGGCCGACGACGATCCACACGATGCTGATGAGCGACGAAAAGCGGGATCTCATGGACCACTCCCCCACACAGCTGATCGAGTCATGACTGCTCACCCTCGCATTCCGGATGCCGAGCCAGCGGGGCGCCCATTCCGCCGCCAACGGTGTCAAGCAGCCGACACCCTGACTGTCGCTTTGGCGGTAGCCTGCTGAATTAGGGCCGGACCTCCGCGAAGGCGATACAGACACGTCGCCGGGCAGCCGCGGAGCTCCGGCCCCTTGTCATCGCCAAAGCTGAACGGCCGTAACCCGAGAGAGGGGCGATCTCCATGCCGGGCACCATTGATGCGGTGACGACGGCAAGGATTCAGCTGGAGCGTGAGGAGCTCATCCTGGCCGAAAAGGTGTCCTTCATCCCCACCGGGGACGAGGCCCGCCTGAGGCCCGCCGACGAGGAGGAGTGGCAAAGAGCTACCTAAGCTGCGATCCCTTCCTTGAGCAGGCGCCAGAAACGCTCCGGGCTGCGCTCCGAGGGGCCGCTGCCTGAGGTGGCCGGCGTCAGCCCAGCTGGCCCGGCACTCCGTCGACGAACCCGCCGGCAGGCACGTATGCGGGAGCCATCGGCACGCTCTGGAACACGGAGCATGCGGATAGGCCGAACAGCATTACTGCAATTGCAGCGGCCAACCGACGTCCGCGCACGAGAACGCTGCCTGCAGCGGTATATGCCGTGCGACGGTGCTAGTCGACGGAGGATGTAGCTGATAACCGCCGGTTGTGGGTTCGACTCCCTCCGTCGGTTCCGGATCTACTTCTTCTTCTTGCCGCCGCCGGCCTTGGTCCCGCCTTTCGGCTTCTTGGGAGCGCT
>VBKA01000095.1 GCA_005879815.1 Chloroflexota bacterium | reverse complement strand
CCGGCTTCGAGCCGGACCCCTCCATCCGTCCGGAGCCGATTCGCCTGCGCACCGGTGGTGGCGGAGGCGGTCGCATGCCCCGTCGTCAGGCGGCACGGCCGTCGCCAATGGCGCAGAAGCGTCCACGCCGGTTCGACGGTCGCGCGAGCCGGCCTGGCCATGTCGTCAGCGGCGCGAGCATCGGCAACCGCAGTGGCCGTTGGACCGCGCTACCGGGAGAGCGCACCCGGCGATAGAGAGCGCTGCCTCAGTAGACCTGGTCGTGCGTGCCGATGTTCACGAGGAACACGTTCTCGCCTTCCCATCGGAAAAGCACTCGCAGATCCTCGTCCACGCTGAACACCCAGTAGCTCTCCAGTTCGCCCTTCAGGTTGTGGACGTGTAACAGAGCGTCCCGCGGATCTGAGGCGAATCGACGTAGAGCCGCCCGAAGCATCGTTGCTTGAGGTTCCTTCAGCTTCTTCGCTCGCCGCAGGAAGCGACCGGAAGCGAGGATTCGCACGTCAGCCTTTCAGCTCTTCGATGAGCGCCTCCACGTCATCGAATTCGTGCGCCGCGCCGGCCTGGTACTCCGCCTCCGCCTCGCGGACTTCGGAGAGAAACAAAGCGCGTCGCAGGGTCGAGAGCTCAGCCTGGTCTCGCTCGTATCGTTGCGGACTGACGAGATACGCCGCCTTTCGCGAGCGCTGAAGCACCACGGTCGGCTCGTCCGACTCATGGACTTCTTCGAGGACCTCCGCAACGCGCTGACGAAGATCACTGATCGGTACGCTCTTCACGTACGTAGGATGTACGCTGCACCGTACGTCTGTCAATACTGAACGGAGAATCGGGGCGCCGTATGACAGCTCGTCGGATTACGGACTCGTCTCCGATGGCCCAGGTGCCAGCCGGCGCAGTTGCAGCAGTGGTACGGGTGTAACGCCCCATCCCCGCGATGGCCGCGACGGGTCGCGCTGACCGCCTCGCGGCGGCTGATGAACATTGCCTTGGAGGTGCAGCCCCGCTCCAATCGCGGGAGTTCGCGGTTGATGAACTGGCGGTAGACGAGGAGGCTCATGAGCCGATGATCGCCGCCGACCGTGACACCTTTGTTGTCGCGACGGGGGCGGCTCAGGCCCCCGCGTGGACTGCACTCGCGGTTGTCAACCCATTTCAGATTGCACGACGGTCGTCTCAGACGAATGGAGGACCAGACGAAGAGACGACCAGACGAAGAGACGAAGAGACGACCAGACGAAGAGACGACCAGACGAAAAACTGAAATGGGCTGACACAGGGCTTGGCTAGAGTGGACGCATGGACATGAAGCTCGAGCTCGTCGCCGTTCCAGTGACAGATGTCGACCGCGCCAAGGCCTTCTACGTCGACCAGGTCGGCTTCCACCTCGACCACGACCACAAGGTCAATGACCAGCTGCGCTTTGTGCAGCTCACGCCACCCGGCTCCGCCTGCTCCATCGTGATGGGGCTGGGCATCACCGAGATGGCACCCGGATCACAGAAGGGCCTCCAAATGGTGATCCAGGATGCCGAGGCAGCCAAGGCCGAACTCCGCGGACACGGGGTGCAGACGAGTGACGTCCAGGTCATGGATTGGGGCTCGTTCGTCTTCTTCAGCGACCCGGACGGCAACACCTGGTCTCTGCAGCAGCTCCCCGAGGTGCGAAACCCGCCGCTGCCCTGACCCAGCTGCCGACAGGCGACCGACCCCGGCCCGTCAGCCCTTGAGCTTGCGCCAGCCGCCGGCCCGATTGTTGGCGATGATCTGTTTGAACATGGCGGTGAGCGCGCGGGCGTTGATCCGCTCACCCTGCCGAAACCCGACGGTGCGCGCCGTCTGGTTATCGTGACCTGCGGTGATGATATCCTCGGGGTCCGGCACGATGGCGCCGTCGTACAGGAACACGTTGACGTGGTCCTTCGCGGCCAGCAGCGCGCAGATGTTGCCTTGCAGCACGAAGTAAGGCTGAACGGTGCGCTTAATGGTCTCGGTCACCTCGGGATCCGCGGCATGCACCAGCGCCCGGACCTCCTGACAGATCTCCTGCTGCCACGGCGGCAGCGCGCGGATGTAGGCGTCGACGCGTGGATCGGGCTCATAGCTCACGGCGAGTCATCGTAGTCACTCGACTGCGGATCGGTCAGGCGGAAAATTGGGGCTGGGTGATGCGCTCATCGCTGGCGTCGCGTCAACGCTGGGCGCGATTGTCGTGACCCGGAATCGGCCCCATTTCGAGCGCCAGGGAATACCCGTCCTCGCCTATTGATGGGTTTTGGCGCATCGGGCAGCCTCGCGGTCATGAGATCCTCCCGCGACCACAAGACGCCATGAGCAGTGAGCGGCGTGGGGCGTCGCGACCTGGGCAGAAATAACGAATAGAGCATGAGCCCGTGAATCCAAGACGCGTGCCCACCGCAGGCCTGCCGCTCGCCGTTGCCTTGCTCGGATTGGTCGCGGCCGCCGCAGCATTCGCGATCTCGGTCGCCCAGCCACTCCCGTGGCCGACGATCCTGGGCGATCAGCTCGTGGGCTTGTCGTACATCGTCGCAGGGACGATCGCCTGGATGCGGAGACCGGGCAACGTGATCGGTCCGGCCATCACGGGCGCCGGCATCACCTGGTTCATCGCCGACTTCATATTCGTCCCAAATGCCGCGATCACCGCTCTTTCGTACGCGTTCATGTGGCTCCCCAACCTGTTCGCCGCCTTCATCTTGCTGTCTTACCCGACCGGTCGATTCTTTTCCCGCACTGCACGCACGCTTTTCACCGTCGGGGTTGCGGTCAGCGTCGTCCAATACGCGGTCCGTCTGCTCCTCCTCGAGCGCAGTCCCGACTACGGATGCGACTGCCGGAACCCGTTCGCAGTGCTGCCGAACGGGGCTGCGTACGACGCCGTCATGCTCGTGACCCGGATCCTCGCAGTGCTCATCAGCCTTGCAGTCCTCTTGCTGATCGTGCAGCGATGGAGACGCGCCAGTTCCGCCGGCCGACGTCAGCTCGCTCCGGTCCTCTTCGCTGGGGCCGTTGGCCTGGCAGCCTTTGCCGCGAACATCACGGCGTACAACGTGACCGGCGCATCGGCCACAGGAGGAACGTCGGGTGTCGCGGCCATCACTGGCACACTCCTTGTGCTTGCACGCGCGGCGGTTCCGATCGGCTTTCTCCTTGGCCTCGTGCGTACCCGGCTCGATCACGCCCTGGTGGGCCAGCTGATCGTCCAGCTCGGACAGGCCCCATCCCCCGAACGGCTGGAAGAAGTCCTCGCGGCAACGCTTCACGACCGAACACTCCGGGTCGCCTACTGGTCAACCGCGGCCCAGGCATTCCTGGACGGCAGAGGCCGCCTGGTTCACCTGTCCGCGAGCCCGGGACGCGAAATCAGGCTCGTGGAGCGTGACGGAAGTCCGCTTGCCGCCATCGATCACGATGCCGTCCTGTCCGACGACCCCGAACTGTTGACGTCAGTGGTGGCGGCCCTGGAGCTCTCCATCGACCGGAACCGCCTCGAGACGATGGTCCACGCCCAGGCCGCTGAAAGTCGAAACCTTCCTGCCGGTCGCGTCACGCTTCTCTATTCGGACATCGAGGGTTCGACAGCGTTGCTCGACCGGCTTGGGGCACGGTATGCCGATCTCCTCGCGGAACAGCGGCGGCTTCTACGAGGGATCGTGCGCGAGCATGGGGGTCGCGAGATTGATTCCCGGGCCGATGAGTTCTTCGCCGTATTCCCGAGAGGTTCCACACCGGCGGCCGCCGCAGTGGCCATCCAGCGGCAACTCCGTGACCACGCCTGGCCCGATGGCGTTGCGGTGAGGGTCCGGATAGGGCTCCACACTGGCGAACCGGCGATTGGCGACGAGGGGTACGTCGGGATGGACGTCCACCTGGTGGCGCGACTCGGCTCAGCCGGCCACGGCGGTCAGATTCTCGCCTCCGCCTCGGCGCGCGAGGCCATCGCCGACGAGCTGGCTCCGGACGTCGGCCTACGCGTCCTTGGGGAATTCGAGCTGCGAGGTATCCCAGGCCGCCACGAGATCCTGCAGCTCGTCGTCCCGGACCTGCCGGCCGAGTTCCCCCCGCCCCGTGTGGCGCGTCTGGAATCCCCGACGGCGTTCATCTGACGGACGCTGGGTCGCCTGCCTGCCCACCCGGGGTTGGGCTCCTCAGCGCCCCGCCGCGCGATCCGGGTCGGAACAGCCACAGTCCGGCGCCTGCGCCCAGGAATCCCGTCAGCGCCAGTCCGAGCGTCGCGATCCGCGGCATCACCTTCTGGCCTTCCGTTCCCACGATGTGGTAGCCGATTACCTGGTCGACCACGAGCACTGTCAGCTCGAAGGCGGCGGTGGCGACGATGCCCGCGACGAGGCCAGCCAGCAGCGAGCGGCCCAAACCTGCGCCGGCGACCAAACCCACGAGCGCGGTATAGACCGTCGCCGTGGGCAGGATGATCACGGCGAACTGGATCATGACGAAGGCCCAGTCCTGGATCGGCACGAATGAGCCGATGAAGTTCTGGATGGCCGCCCCCGGGTCGTTTTCGGCGGTCGTGGCGCGGGCGAACAGCAAGCCGGCCAGGAGCCCGATCGAGCCGATCGGCAGCGCCAGCGCCAGGCGCCACCACGGGGCCCGCACCCGCAGGGCTGCCCCGACGCCGTACAGAGCGCCAGCGGCGAGCGCGACGACGACAGCCCGAAGGAACCCTGCATACAGGAGGGAGCAACTGAAATCGGTCACCCCGCACTGGCCGGGGTTGAAGTCCAGCAGCTCCAGCTCCACGAAGCCGGCGGCGTTCACGAACGGCACGGCCAGCGCCAGTCCGAAGGCGATCGCGACCAGCGCGTAGCCAAGGACAGGCCACGCGGCGGCCGGTCGAGGCCAGGTCCCCAGGCGAGCCATCTCTCCCTTTACACGCGCCGCAGGTGTCTGCGGCAGACCAAGCTCGCGGCAGACCCACGGCAGAGCGTGTCGGAGCTGCTCGAGCTGGAGAGGCCGAATCCTCGGAGCGCCCGGGACTGGCGGTTGCCCGGCGCGCGCCGCGAAGAAGCCACTTACGACCGCGGCCTCGGGACCGGCGTCAGGCAGGACCGTCTGCGGCTCAGGACCTCCCTCGGCGACCAAGGTCGGCAGCCAGAACGCGATGTCGATGCGCGGGTTGCCAATCACGGCGAGGTTCCAATCCACCAGGACCGCCGACCCATCGGCACGGAAGCAGATGTTGTCGCTGCGAACATCCAGGTGCAGGAGATTGGGACCGTTGATCTGGCAGGCATCCGAGGCCTCGATCAGGGTCGGCAGCGAGGCATCCAACCACGAGGACGAGACCAGTCCCGTTCCGACCAGCGGGGCGGGGTCATGGCGGACGAAGCCCCATCCTCGTTCGAGAAATCCGGAGCTTTTGGCCGGGACGAGCCAGGAGGGCGGAGGTGTCGCCGCCACCAACTCCAGCATGTGAAGGACCGATGCAACGCGGTCGTCCGTCCAGGGCGGCGGCCAGAAGCCTCCGCTCAGATCCTCGAGCACGAGGATCGGCCGATC
>VBKA01000094.1 GCA_005879815.1 Chloroflexota bacterium | reverse complement strand
CAAGGGCGAGGAGTAGCACCTACTCCCCGCCCCCGACCAGGGTTGGGCAAGCCGCACGCGGCCCGGGGGCCAGACATTGGCGATGCTGCCACAAGCGCGCCCGCAGCCCGGATGGCGCCACGGCATTACCGGCACTGCTGCCGGCGAGCCAAATCGGCTCCTCGGGCGTTGGTGCAGAACCGGAGTCAATAGCTGGGGAGATCTCGGCGCCTATCGAGGAAGCATTCGGGGTCGTACGAACACGATTCCGTCGCCGCCGATCACCCGGCCGCCGCGGAGGGCTGCCCAGATCTCCGCGGAGCGTACCGGCATCGTTCTTTCGAGAAGCGGAGCGAGCTCACGAAGAGCTCTACGAGAGGACGCGGTGTCGGGCACTGCAATGACCAGGCGAATCGGGCGCGCGTGTCGCGACGCTAGCGTCTCCCGCTTGAGCTGCGCCGGTCTCAGCTGAGCCTGGAGGTCAGCCATCGATCTGAAGATCTCGATCATGCATAGCTCGTTGGCGCTCGAGCACAGAAGGTCTGCAGCCCGAAGTCCATCCGGCGAGACAGGTACCTCCAGACGGCACTCCCAGTTCGGGCTGACTGCTGCAACGATCCGCTGCGCCAATTCGAGCTGGCCGCGGTCCCTCAACGAGATTGAGGACTTCGGAAAGACACGGATGCTCAGTTCGTGACCCACGGCAGCCACCGCGCGAGAATAGGCGCCGATGGCAAAACCGCGCGTCGCCCGCTCAATCTGGCTGATGGCGGATTGCGAGAGTCCGGCACGCTTGCCGACCGCGCGCTGCGTCAGGCCGACCGCGAGCCGCGCGATGCGCAATTCCCGACCAATCTGTGCGCGCAACAGCTGCGCGCGCTGCCGGCCGGCGTGCGCCGGCTGAACACGCAGGCTCATCGTGGTAAGACTTGCAGCCCTGAACTGACCGTCTGCTTATTCCACGCTTATCCGGGTCATTGCGAGCCCGGCCCCGATCAGATCCGTCCCTCGGCATATTGAGGTTGTTGCTGCAAGAGCGCCTGGCGGGCTTCATTGGCGCTAGCTCAGCAGCAATGACGTATTCGATAGCGCCAGATGAGCCGATTGCGCGCTCTTGTAACAGCAGGAGTTATGCGCTCCGGCCTGGCAACGAGGAGGGACCGATAGAATCGCGGGATGGCGGGCGGGCAAGGGGCGAGCGGTGAGCAGGTGGCCGTGGGAGAGCCGCGGGAGACGACCGAGGCGGCGGCCGAGTACCTGATGACCATCCGCTACATGCACGCGGAGGAACAGCCGGTGATCGCGGCGCGCCTGGCGGAGCGCCTGCGTGTCAGCCCGGCGACGGTGAGCGGCATGGTCACACGGCTCGCCCGCGAGGGGCTGCTGACCGTCGATGACCAGACCCGCCAGCTGGACCTCACCGATTCCGGCAGGCGCGCCGCGGAGCGGACGTTCAGACGCCACGCCCTGGCGGAGTGGCTCCTCACCGAGGTCGTGGGTCTCGGTTGGGCGGAGGCAGACGAGGAGGCGCACCACCTCCAGCACGCCCTCTCGGATCGGGTCACGGACAAGATCGACGAGCTCCTGGGACGCCCCCCGACCTGCCCGCACGGCAATCCCATTCCCCGCGACGGGCAGACCGCCGAGCGACCGGCGGGCATCCGCCTCTCTCAGGCGCGGGCGGGGAGCGAGGTCACGATCCTGCGCGTCACCGAGGAGGCGGAGGAGGATGCGCGCCTGCTCACCTTCCTCCAGCAGCACAGCATTCGGCCGGGGAGCGTGTTCGCCATCGACGAGGTAGCGGAGCACCTGGGGACGATGCGCCTGCATCGGACCGATGACGGCGGTGGTGCCTTGGAGGAGCCGGTCACCCTCGGCCTGGTCGCCGCCGCCAAGCTGCGCGTCCTGCCCGACCGGGCCGATGCGAGCCTCTTCCATCGCGTCCCGGAGCGGGCCCGCGTGGCGGCCTCCATGGCCGGAGTCCTCTGACGAATCCCTCTGATAGGATGCGGCCGTGATCAGGAACCGCACTCGGCGCGGGATCATCGCCGCGATTGTCACGCTGCTCTGGCTGGGTTACATGGTCATTGGGCTGCAGGTCATCGCACGGGTTGCCCCGACCGTGAACGGGAATGGGCCCGACGGGTTGGCGGCCTTCATTGGCCTCGTCAGCGGTGTGGTCGCGGCCGGCTTCATCATGTGGGCGGCCTCCGAATAGGCGTCGCCAAGAGCCGAAGCCGGTAGCCGAGGCAGCGCCGCGTGCCCGCGGCGCATCGGCCTATTCGACGACGTCGCCCGAATAGAGCGTTGCGTTGGGCGGATACTGGCGATCCGTCCCGGGTGCCAGGAGCCGTTCGTACAGCCCGGGCCGGCGGTCGGCGATCGTGTCCCACTCGTGCTCCCCGGGTCGTCGCCGCACGTGCGTGGCTCGCGCCTTCTCCGGCTCGACCTCGCCGACCAGCACCTGCTCGTCCACGTCACTTGCGGTGGTGAGCCGCCGACCCTCGTAGTCGACCAGGATCGAGCGACCCAGGAACGTCGTTTCCCGCTCCGTCCCGACCCGGTCGCTGGCCAGCACGTAGCAGTGGTTCTCGGCCGCCCGGGCTGGCGCGAACAGATCCGGGTGGAACTCGACCCCAACCGGCCAGTTGGTGGGCAGCGCGATGAGATCGGCGCCGTCCAGGGCACAGACTCGAGCCGCCTCCGGGAAGCGCAGGTCGTAGCAGATCAGGACGCCAACCCGCATGCCCTCGAGCTCGTACACCTTGGGCGCGTCGGGACCGGGGGTCGCAAAGCGATCGATGCCAAGGAAGGGCAGATGGGTCTTGCTGTACCGGAACCGGCGGCCATCCGAGGAGAGGATGAGCGCGACGTTGTAGATCTCGTCGCCTTCTGGCTCGAGCGACCCGCAGATGATCGAGACCCGATGCTCCCGGGCCAGGGTGGCCAGGCGGTCCGCGGCGACCGCGCTCGCGCGTCGCGCGACGGGCTGGGCCTCATCCAGCGAGCTGTAGGCATAGCCGGTGACTGCTGCCTCCGGAAAGACGGCCAGCTCGACCCCCGCGTGGACAGCCTCCACCAGGGAGCGCTCGATTCGCTCCAGGTTGCGATCGACCTGGCCAATCTCCGGGTCGATCTGGCAGGCGGCGACGCGGACGCTCATGGACTGGCCCTCTGCTAGCCTGTCGCGGAGAACGATGGCACCCGAGCTCTCGCGCAGGCGGCCGTGGGCCCCATGGCTTCGGCCAGGGGCGTTCATCTTACTCGGGCTCGCCCGGGCCCCTTCGCTATGATCGGGTCGTGAGCCGCTCTCCCAGCGGGGCGTCGGATTGAGCGGGCCACGCGGACCACGCGACCCCACCGAAGGGCCGTACGAGCCGTGGCCGGAGCACGATCTCGGCACCCAGCCGCCACCCGAATCCGGCGTTCAAGACGCATCATCTGAACCGGGCTACGGCGAAATGGACGCCGATGAGCCCATCCCGCTCACCCCTGCCGACTCGCGGTGGGACCCGCGTCAGCTGGGAGAGCGTCGCCGTCCGACGACCGCGGAGCAGGCGGTGCCCTGGCTGGTCGGAGCGGTGCTCGCCCTGGCAGGCATCGTGATCGTGCTGCTCGCGCTGATCTTCAGCGATGCGAACGGGGGCTTTGCCGCCGCCACGGTCCAGCCGACACCGCTCTTCGTCCCCTCCGGCTCCACGCAGTCGTCACCAAGCGCATCCGCGTCGCCAAGCCTGTCGCCCAGTCCATCGGTCTCTCCTTCCGCCACCCCCACCAGGGCGCCCACCTACGGCAGCTTCGAGATGCTCTACCTGACCAGGCCCAACGCGGCGGCAGCCTCCGAGCTGCTCCGCGACGACTTCGCGACCCCGGCTGGTGGAGTCGTGCTGGCCGGATCGAGCGTCGACGTCACCCACTACGCTGTCGCGCCGGATGGCACGGTCTCGGTGGCGATCATGAACGGCAAGCTGCTCGGTCTCGCCCGGGGCAAGCCGACCCGCATCCTCGCCAACCAGGCCGACGCAGCCACCTTCGGGCCTGACGCCAGCACGGTCTACGTCGTCCGGATCACGAGGAGCGGCACGAACGACAAGGCTGCGGTGACTGCCATCACCTACGCCAGTGCAAAGTCCTCGACGCTGGCTACCTTCACCTACCGGCACCCACCGGAACCGCAGCTGGGCGCCCTGGCGGCGGCCCGTTTCCTGGATGAGGGCGGCACGACCCGCATCTACACCACCAGCGACGGGAATCTGGTGCTCTGGATCGCGAACGCCGGTCAGTGGAGAATTGATCCGGTGAACGGCCAGGCGGTCGCCGCTTCCCGCCATCCCCTGCTCTGGTCGGCGGATGGCAGCCACCGCATCGGGCTCGCCGAGAGCGGACAGGTCACCACCCTCAGCGAGCTCGATCAGAATGGCAGGACCCTGTCGCGCACCTCGGTGAGCGGGCTGATCAGCCACCTGCGCTGGTCGCCGCACGGCAACCGCGTCGCGTTCACGCTGGGGATCAACCTGGTTGGAGGGGGCGTGCGCCAGGACCTGTACACCTGGGACCTGGCGAACGGGAGGGCACCCACCGCGCTCACCGCCAACGGGGCGAGCTTCGGCGCGGAGTGGCTCGGTAGCGCACAATTCTGGCAGCCATGAGCCCCATCTCGGAGATCGTCAACCCCATCGGCGTCGAGCTCGACGAGACCGCACGCGTGATGCGCATCCGCTGGGATGACGGCCATCTCGGGGAGTGGCGCTGGGCTGATCTTCGGCGCGCGTGTCCCTGCGCGCTCTGCGCCGGCGAAGGCAACATGCCTGGCGTGGTCACCCTGGAGACCTACCTCACCCCCGAGCAGACCACCATGGAGCGCGTGAAGTGGATTGGCCGATACGCCCTGGCGCCAATCTGGGCGGATGGCCACGACACGGGCCTCTTCACCTACTTGCGCCTGCGCGAGAGCTGCCAGTGCGCGGAGCACCAGTCGAGGACCGATGACGTCTGAGCCGCCTGGGTCCAGCGGGGCTGCTGGGGCGGCGGATCTTCCCGAGCCACCCGAGCCTCGCCTGCGGCGCCGACCGAAGAGTGCGCCCGCCGCTGACTCGGAAGACAATCGCGCCGGCGGCCTGCTGCTGGTCCACGCGCCGACCGGCGGGCTGATCGCGCGCTCGATCGCGGAGGGTCGGCGTGTCGACCTCGTCACCTGTACCGGCGGCGAGGAGGGCGAGATCCACGATCCGAGCCTCGATGCGGAAGAGGCAAGGCCACGGCTCCGCGAGATCCGGCGCGAGGAGCTCGAGTGCTCGGTCCGCGTGCTGGGCGATGGCAAGCTGCACCTGCACCTGCTCGGCTATCGAGACTCGGGCATGATGGGAACGCCGTCGAACGAGCGTGCAGACGTCTTCTGGCGGGCGGACCTGGACGACGCCACCGGGAAGCTGGTGAAGATCGTGCGCAAGACGCGCCCGGCGGTCATGGTCAGCTACGACAGCAACGGCAACTACGGGCACCCCGACCATATCAACGCCTACCGCATCGCAACCGCGGCGTGGGATGCGGCGGCGGATCCCAAGCGCTACCCGGACCTGGGCCGGCCGCACGCGGTGGCGAAGCTGTACGAGACCGCCTTCAATCGCGAGGCGTTCCTGGGGCTGATGCTGGAGATGAACCGGCGGGGCCTGGAGCTTCCCTGGGACTTCGGCGAGACGCTCAAGAAGGCGGAGGATGCGGCCGCTGCCTATGGCTTCACGGACCTGAATCCCTCCAATGTCGAGGCGCTCAAGCACGTTGCGGAGGCGCTGGCCGAGGGGGAGGAGCCCGGTTCGGCGTGGGGAACCCCTGACGCGGAGATCGGCGCCCGCGTGGACGTTTCCGCATTCCGCGAGCAGAAGCACCGCAGCATGGACTGCCATCGGACGCAACGCCAGGACTTCGGATGGCTGCTCGGAATGCCAGAGGACCTGCTGGAGCGTGCGCTGGCGACCGAGTACTTCATGCTGAGCCGATGGCGGAACCAGGAGATCCCGAGTGGCCACCGCGAAGACTCCCTCTTCGCCGAGCTCTGAGGACTGAGGCCGGTGGCGAACGCCAGCATCGGTCTGAGCGAAGACCTCCACGCATATCTCGTGCGCGTGGGCGTTCGCGAGCCTGAGGCGCTGCGGCGGATCCGCGAGCGGACGGCCCCGCTGGCCCAGCACGCGATGCAGATCGCGCCCGAGCAGGGGGCCTTCATGGCGTTGCTGGTGCGCGCCATGGGGGCGCGCCGGTGCCTCGAGGTCGGGACCTTCACCGGCTACTCCTCGACCGCGGTGGCGCTGGCCATGCCTTCCGACGGGCAGCTGGTGTGCTGCGACGTCAGCCGCGAATGGACCGATATGGCCCGCCAGGCATGGGCGGATGCCGGCGTGGCGGACCGCATCGAGCTGCGCCTGGGGCCCGCCGTGGAGACGCTCGACCAGCTCTTGGCCGATGGCTCGGCGGGCAGCTTCGACTTCGCCTTCATCGACGCCGACAAGCCCAACTACGACGGATACGTGGAGCGCGCACTGCAGCTTGTGCGGCCCGGAGGGCTGATCGCCATCGACAACGTCCTGTGGAGCGGTCGGGTCGCGGATGCATCGGTCGAGGACGAGAGCACCAACGCCATCAGGTCGCTCAACGAGAAGCTGGCCGCCGACCAACGCGTCGACCTGGCCATGGTGCCCATTGGCGACGGGCTGACCCTGCTGAGCGTGCGCCCCGGAATGGGGTGATCGCCACCATTCGCGCCTGGATCGAGGCGCGGTCGCGCCGCATGCCCCTCGCCGGTGACCGCGTGGTTGCCGCCGCCTCGGTTATCGCGATCGCGATCCTCGCCTGGGTGTGGTGGCAGATGGCCAGGCAAACCTGGCACGACGATTCGTACACCTTCTGGAGCGCCTGGCAGGACGGCCACCTCTACCCGCCGACCTGGCGGCCGATCTCGCAGTACGTCTATTCGCCCGCCTTCGCGCAGGCCTTCTGGCCGCTCATGCAGCTTCCCTGGCCGATCGTCAACGGCCTGTGGGCGGCGCTTCAGCTCGCCGCGCTGGTCTGGATGCTTGGCCCGATTGGCGCTCTCGTGGCGATCGCCTTCCCGATTCCCTACCTGCCGCACAGCGGCACCGCCGTCTACGCGACGATCAACAACGGCAACCCGATGATCCTGACCGCAGCCGCCATCACGCTGGGTCTGACCCGATGGCCGGGCGGTTTTGCGTACGTCCTGCTCACCAAGGTGAGCGCCGGGATTGGCATCCTCTACTTCGCGATCCGCCGGCAGTGGGGTGCGCTGGGCATGGCGGTCGGGGTGACCGCGCTGATCATCGCGGTCAGCGCGATCTTCGCTCCGGGTCTATGGGGCGAATGGGCCACCCTGCTGTTCGGTGCGGTCTCCAGCTCGGGCGGCTCAGAGGCACTCGCCAAGGAGATCTTCATGCCGGTCCCACTGGGCGTGCGCGGCCTGATCGGCGTGGGCATGGTGGTGCTCGCGAGCCTGCGGGGCTGGTCGTGGGCCGTCCCGATTGGCTGCTTCCTTGCCCTGCCGGACATCCACCTTGGGGGATTTGCGGTGCTCACCGCCGTCCCGGCCGTGTGGCTGCGCCAGCGACAGGCTCATTCCGAAGCCGAGGCCGAGGCCGAGGGGCGTGTGGCATCGCCTGCACCGACGAGCCAGAACCAGGCACGTCGAAGCCGTTCCCGCGTGCGCGGAGGGTAGCGCGGGGCCGTATGCTGCGCGTTCCAATGAACGTCGAAAGCCCCTTGCGAGGCCCCGCGCCGTGCTGACCTGTTCGGTGTGTGGGACCGCGAACGAGGACGGCCGCAAGTTCTGCGTCGAATGCGGGACGAAGCTGGCTGCCGGATGCCCGGTGTGTGGCACCGTCAACCCGGCCGGCGCCAAGTTCTGCGGGGAGTGCGGCACTCCGCTTGCCGCCGCGGGTGAGGGTGCGGCCGCCGGAACTGTGTCCGCGGAACTGCCCGACCTGGCTGGAAACGGCATACCGGCGCTCGGGCTCGGACCGGTCTCCGAGCGACGCCTGGTCTCGGTGCTCTTCGCGGACCTAGTCGGCTTCACCGCGGCATCCGAGGCGCGGGACGCGGAGGACACGCGCGAGTTCCTGAGCCGGTATTTCGAGGTGGCGAGCCAGATCGTCGATCGCCATGGCGGGATCATCGAGAAGTTCATCGGGGACGCGGTGATGGCGGTGTGGGGCACGCCCACCGCGCACGAGGACGACGCGGAGCGAGCGGTGCGCACGGCCCTGGAGATGGTCGCGGCGGTGGCCGGCCTCGGCCCAGAGGGTGAGCGGCTACAGGTCCGCGCCGGGGTCCTCACCGGCGAGGCGGCGGTAACCATCGGGGCCACGGGCCAGGGCATGGTCGCCGGCGACCTCGTCAACACGGCATCGCGCCTGCAGTCGGTGGCCGCTCCGGGAAACGTGCTGGTTGGCGAGGCAACCTATCGGGCAGCGGCGGGTGCCATCGCCTTCGAGGACGCCGGGCCACAGGAGCTCAAGGGCAAGGAGGCCCCGGTGCCCGCCTGGCGAGCGACGGCGGTCGTGGCGCGGCGCGGGGGACAAGGTCGCGCTGCTGTCCTCGAGCCGCCGTTCGTTGGGCGGGATGAAGAGCTGCGTGCCCTCAAGGAGCAGTACCACGCCACCGCCCGGGAAGGGAAGCCGCGCCTGGTGACCATCGCCGGCCAGGCGGGGATCGGCAAGAGCCGTTTGGCCTGGGAGCTGGAGAAGTATCTCGACGGCGTCGTCGAGCAGATCTATTGGCATGAGGGCCGCTCGCCTTCGTACGGCGAGGGCATCAGCTACTGGGCGCTGGCCGAGATGGTGCGCGGTCGAGCTGGCATCGCCGAAACAGATGATCCGGAGACCGCTCGCCGCCGGCTCGGCGAGATCCTGGAGCAGGTCGTCCCGGATGCCGGCGAGCGCAAGTGGGTCGAGCCGCGGCTCAGCGGGTTGCTCGGCCTGGAAGAGCTGCCTGCCGAGAACCGCGAAGAGCTTCTTCGAGCGGCTCGCGGAGCAGGCCGCGGTGCTGCTCGTCTTCTGGGACCTTCAATGGGCGGATCAGGGGCTGCTCGACTTCATCGAGCACGTCTTGAACTGGTCGCGGAACTCGCCCATCTTCGTCCTCGCGGAGGCGCGGCCGGAGCTCTTCGACCGTCGGCCCGGCTGGGGAACCGGCGTGCGCAGTGCGAGCCT
>VBKA01000093.1 GCA_005879815.1 Chloroflexota bacterium | reverse complement strand
GGGAGAGTGACCCACGAGGCTTGCATCGCCGCACCTGGCACGCCGACCACGACCATGACGATCAGGGCCGGCCAGATATGCGGGAAGACGGCTGGGTAGGTGAACAGTCCAAGGTCGATCATGCCGAAGAGGAGGGCGCCGCCGATGAGCAGGAAGAGTGGATTGATGCGGTTGGCGTAGCGGCCGATGACGATCGCGCCGGCCACCCCGCCAATTGCCTGGGTCGAGAGCAGCGCGCCGTAACCCGCCTGGTCGGAGTGGAGGGCGACGACCACCCACGGCACGAAGAGGACCCAGGTCAGCCCTTCGCCGATCCGCGTGATGCTCATGAAGTAGAGGAGCGAGCGAAGGATCGGGTGTGAACGGGTCACGCGCAGCCCATCCCGCCACTCCGCGACGACGCGATTCCAGGCCGAGGCCGCAGCGTGCTCGATGGAATCCGTCCGCACCGGCCGGAAGGATGGACCGCGGATCAGGGCGAGCATTCCTGCCGAGATGAGGAACGAGGCCGCATCTGCGGGCGTCACTGCCAACAATCCCCTAACCGCGAACGCCACACCGCCGATTGCCGGCCCGACTAGCCGCGCGAGATGCATCGAGACCCCGATCAGCGAGTTGGCCGTAACGAGCTCGGCTTCGGTGCCCTCGATCAGCCGCGGGACGAGGGCCGTCTGCGCCGGTTGGAAGAGTGTCTCCACGCAGCTGGAGGCGATCAGCACCAAGTACGCGATCCAGACACCGGTAACGTTGAGGAGCAGGAGGGGTAGCAACAGGATGGCGAGGACGATGTTGACCCACACCATCAGCCGGCGCCGGTCCCATCGGTCGACGAAGACGCCCGCGATGGATCCCAGCAGGATCGACGGCAGGAGAAACGAGATCACGGTCCCCATGGGTCCAAGCGTCGATTCGGTCCGCCGATAGACCTCGTAGCTGAGGCCCACCAACAGCATCCAATCGCCCATGTTGGAGATGAGCCCGCCCCACCACAGGAGCGAGAAGTTCCGAGTACGCAGGAGGCGGAGCATGGAACCCCGATTATCGGTGGTGGGCGCGTCTAGGCTTGTCAGGTGCCTTCGCAGATCCGCATCGGCTGCTCAGGCTGGGAGTATCGGCATTGGCGCGGATCCTTCTATCCCGGCGATCTGCCGCAATCGCGCTGGCTCGAGCACTACGCCTCGCGGTTCGACACGGTCGAGCTCAATGGGACCTTCTACCGCCTGCCGGAGGCGAAGACCTTTGACCGATGGCGCGAGCGCGCGCCGGACGGCTTCCGCTACGCGGTCAAGGCCAGCCGCTACCTCACCCACCAGCGGCGCCTGAACGACCCTGCCGAGCCGGTCGAGCGACTCTGGAGCCGCGCCGCCCACCTCGAGGATCACCTTGGCCCGATGCTCTATCAGCTGCCGCCACGATGGCGACGCAACCTAGATCGACTCGAGGCCTTCCTGTCCCTCCTCCCGGCGAACCGCGACCACGCCGTCGAGTTCCGGGATCCCTCCTGGCATCACCCCGACACGTATCGGCTCCTGGAGCGCCACCGCGTCGCACTCTGCCTTCACGACATGCCACAGGCCACGGCACCAACCGAGCCGGTTGGTCCCTTCGTGTACGTCCGCTTCCACGGTCGAGGGGGTTCGTACGCCGGCTCCTACTCGCCCCAGGCCATCGGCGCCTGGGCGAGGCGCCTCGTCGAATGGGCCCACGCCGGCCTTCCCGGCTGGGTCTACTTCAACAACGACGTCGGCGGTCACGCGCCTCGCGACGCCGTGCGCCTGCGCGAGGCGGTCGAGCGCCATCGGTCCGGTTGAGGTGGGCCGAGACGGTTGGGTATACTCGGCTCGGTCGGCACGTCACCACCGTGCCGGCCGCTTTCTACCCGGGTAGGTTGAGCAGGTGGTGAGCTCCGCTGACTGTAGATCAGCCGTCGAGAGACTGTGGGGGTTCGATTCCCTCCCTGCCCACCAGCACCAACGAAAGCGCGACCACTCGGTCCAATACGCAGATTTACCCAAATAGGCCGATGGTTGTGCAGATTCGGCCAGGATCGCACAATCTGCGTCGCCCGGACGGAATCCGAGCGGCATTCCGCGCGGGCCCACGTAGCTCAGTTGGCAGAGCACTTCCTTGGTAAGGAAGAGGTCTCCGGTTCGAGCCCGGACGTGGGCTCCATCGTTTGCGCGGGAAGCCAGGCAAGCGCAGTTGTCTGGAGGCAGTCACCGGCGGTGAACCCGAACGTCGTTCTCCCGTTCCTGTCGTCCGCCCTCTCATTCATCTTCGCGATTCTGGTGGCAGACCAGTGGATCCGCCGCCGACAGCCCTATCAGCTGGTGTGGACCATAGGCCTGCTCTGGTACGGGATCAGCGCCGGCACGGAGTTCCTCGGCGGACTGCTGGGATGGAGCGAGCCGCTGTATCGGACCTGGTATCTGATCGGTGCCATCTACGTCGCCGGCTGGCTGGGGCTGGGAACGGTCTACCTGCTGGCTAAGACGCGCTTCGGCTACGCGTTCGCGTTCTCGCTGCTGCTCGCCGGGCTGTTCACGTTCCTGAGCGAGGCCAAGTATCACTACGCGAACTCGGGACCGGCACCGCTCATCTACTTTGGCGTGGCCGTCGTCGCCGCGATCGTCATCGCGGTCCTCGCCTTCCGGCGCAACGCGGGCTGGGCGACCGTCGCGACGCTGGTCATCGCGGGCGGAAGCCTGGTGGGACTGGTGATGATGCTGACCGTCCAGCTCCCGGCTCCGGGCTACGCGGTCGATCCGCGGACCGGCATTCCAACCGGCGAGCTGTTCCCCGGCTACATCCGACTCCTGACGCCGTTCTTCAACGTGACCGGCGCCTTCGCGCTCGGATTCGGAGCGCTCTACAGCGCGTACGTCTTCATGCCGAAGCAGCGCGTCATCCGCTATTCCCTGCGCGACAAGCCGCTCCCGGCGCTCATCGGCAACCTGCTGCTGATGCCGATCGCGATCGTCGTGAACTTCCTGGCCTCGTTGCCAGGGGCGTTCAGCGCGCTGGTAGCCGGGCGGCTTTCCAGCCGGGTGCCGGCGACGATCCTGATCGCCATCGGGGCGATCATTCCGGCGATCACCAGCGGCGCGAATCGATTCGGGAATACCAGCGCCTTCTTCGTCGGCGAGTTCCTTGGGATCCTGTTTATCTTCCTGGGCTTCCTGGTGAGCATCGAGGTCTTCAGCGACGTGCGCCTGCCGTTCACGCACGTGGTCCTGGCGCGACGAGAGCCATCCGCCTCGAACGAAGTGCCGGGTGTGGGCGCGGGCGGCGGCTGAGCCTCTCGCCATAACGGCCCGCCTGGTGAGTGACCCGCCGGTCCCTTATGGGACTGGCCAAATTCACGCCACGCGGACATGAAGTCGGATGGGTGCCCGGATTTGCCGCCCAATGTTCCCGCGGCGTGAATCTGGCGAAAGAGAAGCCGGCTTGCCGCGTTAATGCTCACCCGGCGTGAATCTGGCGAAGGGCGGATCGACACGCTCCGGCGGCTATGAGGAGCTGGGCGAGATGGCCCAGAGCTGGAGCGTGCCGTCCTGGTTTCCCGTCAGGGAGCGGTCCACGGTCAGCGTGTAGAGGGTGCCGTTGAGCCACACGATCGCCGCGATTCGCTGATTGGTAGGCGGAGGCTGGACGGTCAGCCAGCTGCTGCCGCTCCTCCAGGCAACGAGTCCGTTGGCGGCGTCGTAGACACCCTCCGTTCCACCAGCCGTCATCGTTCCGCGCAGCGGAGCGGTGGGAGTCACGTCCTGCCAGGTCCAGGCCTTTGACACCGTGTCATAGGTGCCAACGCCGGCTTGGCCCGTCATGCGCAGGAGTCCGGCATCGTCGCGGACGAGGCTGATCACGTTCCAACTTCGTTGCCCGACCTCGGTCGTCAGGTGCGTGGCCAGGTCGAAGGTGACCAGGTGCGCGCCGGAGGTGCAGCACACCTCCATCAGGTAGACCTTCCCGTCCTTGCCGACGACGGCATCGGAATAGGGGATCGCGAGATGAGCAATTCGGCCGCTGCTCCAGCGGTTGGTGCTGGGATCAAAGGTATAGACGTCGGTTCCGTCAGGCCCGTAGGGGAAGGAGTAGAGCAGGCCATCCGACGCAGCGATGAATTGCTCGCCGGTGGCGACGCCATAGGGCCGCTTTGCCGCTGGCTGGCGCAGCTGCCAGGCGTTCGTGCCGGGGTCATAGACCAGCACCTGCTGTGCATCGTCACCCCACGGAATCGCGTAGAGCCGGCCGTCCCGTCCGACGATGAAGTCGGCGATGCCCGTCGGCACGATCGGCGTGGATGCGAGCTGCGTCCACGCTCCGAAGGTGGACGGTGGCTGCGACGGCGAGGATGCCGGCGTGGGCGTCGCTGAAGGGGCCGGCGTTGGCGTTGGTTCGAGGGTTGGAGTCGCGGAGGCCGATGGTGACGCCGTTTCCGAGGCGCTCTGGCTAGGCGACTCGATCACGACCGCGATGGCGCTGGCGCTTGCGCTCGGCTCCGGCGAGCGGTCAGCCAGTTTGCCAACCCATCCGCCGGCGACGGCTCCACCCGCGACGGTGATCACACCGATGGCGGCGGCCGCCAGGAGCACGGGCCAGCGCACCGGGCGGCGTCGTGGCGTTCCGCCGAGGTCCGCGAAGAGTCGCTCTTCGAAGTCCGGGTCAGGCTGCCCGCGCTGCTCGAGGTCGCGGATGTACTGCCGGAGGCGATCGTCAGGCATCGTTCGGGTGCTCCAAGAGATGATCGAAGGAAATTCGCGCCCGGCGTAGGAGAGACTCTGTGGCGTCCTCGGAGCGGCGAAGGATTGCTGCCACCTCACGGACGCTGAGCCCATCGACAACCCGTAGGACGAAGGCGACTCGCTGCTCACCGGGAATGCCTGAGAGGGCGTTTCGGACATCGGCAAACGATTCAGCGCGCTGCCACGGATCCCCACCACCGACACTGGCCCGCTCCACCAGCGCGTTTTGCCGATGCTGGTCTCGATAGTGTCGGCGGTAGTGATCGGCGAGGCGGTGGCGGGCTATGGCGATGACCCAGGTGGTTGGTTCGGAGCGGTTGGCGAAGCTCGTCTTGCTGGCGACCGCCTCCACGAAGGATTGCTGCGTGAGCTCCTCGGCGAGCGCGGCATCTCCGTCGACTCGCGCGAAGAGGTAGGAGTAGACCCTCGGCATCGCGACGTCGTACCAGGCACGGAAAGCAGCCTCAGTCACGAAGATGGATGACACTGCGTGGCCGTTGCCGTTCCGAGCGTCCGGCGCCACCGTCGCCTCCCTGATCGGCGAGATGATCGATTGGATCATGCTAGTTTGTCGCGCCACGCTGCCCGTTTCCGTCGGTGGGCTTCGTTGACACCATCAGCGCTCGGGCCTAGAATCGCGCGGTCCCCAGCGGTGACCGACCCTTAGATTCCCGTGTCCGC
>VBKA01000067.1:4431-22475 GCA_005879815.1 Chloroflexota bacterium | reverse complement strand
CCCGCTGCACCAGCGGCCCGGTGAGGCGCGTCAGGCGGCGGCCGATGGGCTCGACCTTCTCCATCCACCACTTGACCGCTTCGGGCAGGGACAGGAGGCGAAGCGTCTCGCCGGTGGGTGCCGCATCGACGACGATGACGTCGTAGAGCCCCGAGTCGTGGTGGTCGGCGATCCAGAGCAGGCTGCCGACCTCGTCCATGCCCGGCAGCACGGTCATCTCCTCGGCGAGCACGTCGTCGAGGCCACGCCAGCGGAGGACACTGGCCGCGTACTGCTGGATGCGGCCCCAGTAGCGCGACACGTTGTGGAAGACGTCCGACTCCTGCCCCCACAGGTTGGGACCGATCTCCCTTGGCTCGGGCCCGAGCTCCACGCGAAAGACGTCGCCGAGGCTGTGCGCGATGTCGGTGGAGAGGACCATGGTGCGCTGGCCGGCCGCTGCGCACGCGAGCGCCGTGGCGGCGGCCACGCTCGTCTTCCCGACACCGCCCTTGCCGGTGTAGAGGAGGATGCGCGTCATCGATCCGGATACTGGCGCAATTCCGGTACCGATGCCCGCGCGTCCACGCCGGTGCCGGCTAATGCCAGACGGAGACTAGGACGGCGACGATCAGCAGGCCCACCAGGTTGTATCCGCCGGTGATCACGAACCAGGTTACCGGCTCCGGCTTGTTCGGATCGAAGACCGCATCGTTGGCGATCACGACCAGGGCGTATCCGACCGCAACCACCAGGCCCAGCACGATGCCGCTGCCAAACGTCGTCGAGCCTGTCGCCGCGGCCAGCATGCCCGTGGCGATGGATGCCAGGAGGTAGAGAACCGCCGGAACCGCGTATGTCACCGGGTTCATCTGTGGCGCGGTTCGCGAAGGATCCCAACCGATGGACCGCTGCCAGGGCCGCCCGAAGAGGATCGGCGTGAACCAGACCGCCCCGATGGCGAAGTAGACGACGGTGCCGACGATGACCGCGACCCAGTTGAGTTGAGCGAGGACGTCGAAGCTCATGCTGCCCTCCGTTTTTGCGTTGCAGCGTAGCCCGTGATAGGCGCCATTAGTACTGGTCCGGCCTTGAATCTGGATGCGCCGGCGGCACATCTCGGTGGGGTGCGGGAAGGACGGGTGTGGAACTGGGTACTTGCCATCTGGTACCCAGTGGCCTTCTCATGGTTGGATGGCATCACCGCAGCTGCCGCGGGAGCGCCCGTACCTCCCGGTGCACGATAACGTTGCGCTCTCCGGCGTCGTCGAGCGCCTGCGCCAGGGCGAGGAAGTGCTGGCCGTATTCGACACATCCGCCCTGCGCCGGAACGCGACCGACTACGCCACCTGGCTCTCGGCACGCCTGGCGATAGGCGAGCTCCAGCGCCTTCTGCTGCCCGGCTGTGATGAACGCTGCCAATCCCGCTTCCACGAGCCCGATGCCTTCGTCGTGCTCGCCGACCTCGCGCTCGATCCGGCGCCGGCGCGCCCGGTGTCGTGGTGGGAGGACTGGAACGCCGCGATGGAGCGCAGGCACCAGGCCAAACCGATCTGGTTTGCCGGGGCGCCGGCGATGGGAGATACACCCGAGGATCAGCGGCTCCCCGCGGGCAGCGAGCTGCTGCGGGTCACCTCGACGGATCCGTACTGGGTCCACTACGACCACGTCAGCCGGGAAACCCTCTTCCAGGTCGCGAGCGGGCCGCTCGAGGGTGAGCGACTCATCGCGGTGACCTTTGGCCATTCCGCGCTGCTACCCGGCTTCGCCGGGGCGCTCATCGTGCCTGATCACCCGCCTGTCCGGGATCCTGCCGTCGCCGACCGGCTGCTGGCCGCGGGTTGGGCGGGGGTGCGACGAGGACTCCCCTGCGAGGAGTGAGGCGCCGTACCTCCCCGGCGCATCGTCGCACGGTGGTCAGGGAGGGAATATGGCGATGGCGCGGCAGCGGCCGCGCCATCGGTCCCGTCAGCTCGACGACGACGACGAGGACGGGGTCTTGGTCCGGTCACAGACATGGCTTGGCGCCGGGGATCCCGACGCGGCCGCGCCGCCACCGGAGGGACTGGGACCCGGGCTGGCAGCCAGGGCGCTTCCCACCCCGAGCACGCCGAGCACCGCGATCAGGATGGCTCCCGCAAGCAGGGCCCGGACGCCACGACGTCGCGGAGGCGGCAACGGGGGCGGCGCATTCATCGCGCCATAGAGCTGCTCCATGAGGCAATCTCCTTTTCACTGCGAGGCGACTGGCTGCCAGCCTGTGACCCGCACCTGAGAGGTTTCTGAAGCCGATGTCACCGCTCGAGGTGGTTGCCCTGCTGGCCGCCGGCCTTGCGGCAGGAACGGTGAACACGATCGCCGGGTCGGGATCGCTGATCACCTTTCCGACCTTGCTGGCGCTTGGTTATCCGCCACTGACCGCCAACGTGTCGAACACGGTGGGACTCGTGCCGGGGACGATCAGCGGGAGCGTCGGATACCGTCGTGAGCTCACCGGACAGGGTCCGCGCGCGCTGGTCCTGGGTTGCGTCGCGCTCATCGGAGGCCTGTGCGGAGGCCTGTTGCTGCTACTCCTGCCCCCAGCGGCGTTCGAGCGGGTCGTGCCCTACCTGATCCTGGTCGCCTGCGGCCTCGTCGCGTTCCAGGGCCGTCTTTCCAACTGGCTGGCCCGCCACCGCACCGAGGCCGGGCACGCCCCAGCCCTCTTGCTGCTCGGCGTATTCGCGACGGGGATCTATGGCGGCTATTTCGGCGCCGCACAGGGCGTGATCCTGATTGCCCTGCTGGGAATCCTGGTGACCGATGACCTCCAGCGCCTGAACGCCCTCAAGAACGTGCTCACCGCCGTTGTGAACGGCGCTGCTGCGGTGCTGTTCATCATCGCCGGGCCGGTCGCCTGGGCACCGGCGCTTCTGCTCGCAGCTGGTGCCGTGCTCGGCGGGCAGCTCGGCGCGGTCTTGGGTCGTCGCATGCGCTCCGAGCCCCTTCGAGCCGCGATCGTGGTGGTGGGTCTCTTCGTCGCGATTCGGCTGCTGATCGCCTGAGCGAGAGCGGTGGGCGCCAAAGGGCCTATCCCCGGGCGCCGATAGCTTCAACATCGGTAGTTTCAGCCCGCGTATGCGCGTGATCCTGACTGCCATGCGGCGATACGGGATCATCCTGGCCGACAACGGTTCGTCGTGGTTCTTCTCCGGCTTCTTCAACGGCTGATCCCACCCGGCAGCGCGCCCTTCTCAGACGTTTCTCAGGAACGCAGGACAATCTGAGCGCATGACACATCTGCCTGACGATGGCTCGAGCGGCTCGCGGCCGTCGTTCACCGCTCCCGTCTACACCCCACCCACCGCCCCCGTCCAGACCCGCACTCGGGCATCAAGACCCTGGATCCCGCTGGTGGTGATCGCCCTGGTTGTCGGGATGCTCTCCGGGAGCTTCAGCGCGGTGGCTATCACCAACCTGCTGCAGCAGGACGCCACCTCCGCCCTTTCCTCGAGCAGCAGCGGCGGCACAACGGTCAGCAACGTGCGCCTCGACCAAACATCGGCCATCACCGACGCCGTGAAGAAGGTCTCGCCGGCGGTCGTCACCATTCAGGTCCGATCCGGGCAAGGGGCCGCCGGCTCCGGGTCGGGCTTCATCTTCAATTCGAACGGCTGGATCCTCACCAACCGTCATGTTGTGGAGGGTGCCAGCCAGATCCAGGTCATCCTGGCTGACAGCCGCACCTTCACCGGTACCGCCTACGGGATCGACAGCCTCACTGATCTCGCGATCGTCAAGGTGGATGCCACCGGACTCCCGACCGCGCCGCTCGGCAGCAGCGCGGATCTGCAGCAAGGCCAGCTGGCCATCGCGATCGGCAATCCGCTCGGCAATTTCGAGAACACGGTGACCACCGGCGTGATCTCCGGCCTGGGCCGCCAGATCACCGCGGGGGACGTCAGCCAGACGAGCTCCGAGCAGCTGAACAACCTCATCCAGACCGATGCCGCGATCAATCCGGGCAACTCCGGCGGCCCGCTGCTGAACAGCGCCGGCGAGGTGATCGGCGTGAACACCGCGGTGGCCAGCAGCGCGCAGGGGATTGGATTCGCGATCCCCATCGATGCCGCCAAGGAGATCATGGCGGAGGCGCTCGCCGGCAAGCCACTGGCGCGCCCGTGGATCGGGGTCTACTACCAGCCGGTCACGAAGCAGCTGGCCAAAGAGAAAGGGCTCAGCGTCGACCATGGCGCGCTCATCGGGCCGCCGGCAAATGGCGGCGCCACAGGCATCGTCAGCGGGAGCCCGGCCGCGAGCGCAGGCCTCAAGGACGGCGACGTGATCCTCGCGGTGGACGGCCAGACGATCGACACCAATCACGATCTTTCGACGCGCATCGTGACCCACGCCCCGGGCGACAAGGTGGTGCTCAGCGTGCAGCGCGGCTCGAGCAGCATCCAGATGACCCTGACGCTGGGAACGCTTCCCGCCCAGGGCGGCTGATACGCCTCCCTCCGCGACCGGGCCGCTGCCATAGAGGCAGCGGCCTCGTCATGCCCGGGGCGGATGCATCGTGGCTTCTCAGGATCCCTCGTCGGTCCTGGTGATCCGCCGGCGGGTCGAGACCTCGACCTTGGCGTCGCGGCCTTCATGGAACGGGTGCTCGACAAGGGCGATGAGTCGGCTCGACATGAAGCGCCCGGTGCGGACAGGCGTCCCGGTGCGGGTCACCTCGCTCACCTCCACCACGCCGCGGGTGGTGGTCACTTCAAGCCGACGCCCGGCGCGCGTGGCTTCGATGACGAAGGTTTGCGTGCCCTGTCCTGTGTCGACCACCGCCTCGACGCGATCGCCTTTGGCCACCTTCACCTCCCCGGCCGCGCGCTGCGCGCACGTTGGTACTGGCAGCGTAGCATCGCGCCGCCGGCGCGCCAGGGCTAGCGAGCGGGGCGGAGGCGGCGACGTTCGAGGCGGCGAAGGTCAGCGCGCGCCTGGACCATGACGTGGGCCGCGCCGATGCTGAACAGGGGATGCCGCAGCAGCTGCCGCTCGGCGGCGATGGTGCGCTTCAGCGAGGCGATCAGCCGCTCGAGGTGGGCATTTCTTCGCACGCGTGCCCAATGGCGCAGAAAGCGTGCCAAGCGGAGCGGGCGGTGTACTTGGCAGGCGGCTCCGGCTAGGCGTCCTCGCCCGCCACCTGCATCAATTCGAAGCGGATGGCGCGGGGCCCGGCAAACCACGCGAACACGGCAGTTTCCGCGGAGAAGCGGGCATCCGCCATCGCCTCGAACAGGTTGCCGCTGACCGAGCCTCCCTTGATCGGCCGGGTGCCGTCTGGACCGATCTCGTAGCCGAGGCGGATTTCCATCCCGAAGTTGCCGGTGACAGGATCGGCATTCGGCGCAGAGAAGGCGACGACCTGATAAACCGATGGCTCGCCACGCAGCAAGTCCGCCATGGACGTCGGCCCCGGCGCGATCTCGGCCATGCCCGGTTGCCCGGTGGCCGGCAGGTCCAGGTACTGCGCATAGCGCTGCGACGCGGTGCGGGCGCGGAGCACGCCGTCATCGATGAGCAGGACGTCCTGCGCCGGCAACCCATCGGGATCGAAGCGATACGAGAGCACGGAGTAGGGCCGTCGCGCGTTCGAGCGCAGCGTGAACGGGTCGCCGGTGTGCGCCCGACCCAGGAAGACCGGCTCGCCGATCTCGAACCGCGATAGGCGCGCGTAGGCCGCGCCCCCGGAGGTCTGCGAGAGGTAGGTGCTGTTGGCACCCAGCACGCTCGGGGCTAAGAACTGATCCGCCGCAATATCGCTCAATACCACCGGACCGAGACGGGTTCGTGGCTGGCGGGCGCGCGTGGCGTCGCGCGCATGCTGGGCAGCGTCGCGCACCATGTCAGGCAGTCGCAGGTCCTCGAGGCGGCGCGCCTCGTCCTGGCGGAAGAACTCGGCTTCCTGTTCGCCGTCCGCCAGCAGGTTGAGCTCCGACAGCACGCGCGTGGAGGTCGCCGAGGCCTGGAGGCCGCGACTGTTGAGCAGCTCCTCGTCGACCGCGGTCAGGAACAGCTCGGCGGCGCTCAGCCGCACGCCGGCGCCAGCGGCGGCCACCAGCTCGCGGATCTGCTCCGCTGTCTGGCGCGCCTCGCGGACCGCGTCTGCCACGTCCACCAGCCGGCGGTCGGCGAGCCCGACCTCGGGGTACTCGGTTCGTTCGGGCAGGGTCCACGGCGGGTTGTGGACCAGGCTGGCCATGGCGACCCCTTCGTCGAGGATCGCCGGAAGCCGGTCCAGGTCCTCTCGTCCGAGCGGAACGACGGCCGAGCCGCGCATGCGTTCGCCGTCGACCTGGTGGTCGTTGAAGAGCTCGACCTCGTACGCGTCCCGGCCCACCTGCCGCACGTTCTCCAGCGCGGTGCCGGCGAGATAGACCTGCGCGCCGCGTCCATGCTGGAAACGAATCGTCCAGTCGTGGATCCCCGGATGGCGGCGCACGGCGTCGACGACTCGCTGATCCATCGGTCTAGCCCAGGCGGCAGCGGGTACGCAGGTAGGGACCCCCGGAGCCTACCGGCACGATCTCTTTCCAGCCCTTGCCGCAGCTACCCGAGGACCATTCGATGGTGTCCGAGATGCCCGAGACGTCCGCCAGCAGGTCGGGGACGTAGCCGGTCAGCGCGATGGGGGAGTAGACGGTGCCGGTCAGTCGACCGTGCTTGATCTCGCGTGCGAAGTTCGACGAGATCTGGATGCCCCACCCCTTGGGGTCTTCCATGCCGTTGAGGGCACGACACACCAGCAGGCCATCGTCGAGGCCGGCGACCAGCTCGTCGAGCGTCGAGTGCCCGGCGGCGAAGAAGGTGTTCGACATGCGCGCGTACGCCTTGCGCTGGACCGATTCACGCCGGCCGTTGGCCGAGCGCGGAATCCCGAGGCGCGTGGCGGAGTAGAGGTCGGTGATCCCGCGCTGGAAGACCCCGTCGCGGATGATCGACGTACCGCTCGCGAGCTGGCCCTCGTCATCGACGAAATAGGAGCCGTATGCCGTGGGAACGGTCGGATCGTCGAGGATGTTGACCAGCTCGGAGCCGACGCGCTGGCCCACGTAGTCCGCGGCGCGGGCCCGCTCCTTGACGAACATGTCCGTCTCCACCCCGTGACCGAACGCCTCGTGCGCGATGGTCCCGGTCGTCAGCGGGTCGGCGATGATGTCATGCGTACCGGGCGGCACCGCACCGGCGGTGAGCAGCGATGCCGCGGTCGCCGCGCATTCGGCGAGCTCCGCGTCGGTGACATCGAGCAGCTCCAGCCCGCCGGTTCCCGCCTTGATGACCACGTCGAACTGGCGCTGCTGACCGTCCGAGACGAAGAGCTGGAGGATCAGCACCACCCGGCGGATCTGCTGGGTGGTCATCCCCGATCGGTTGGCGAAGATCGAGATCTGGCTTCCTTCGCGGTGGATGGCCATGGCCTGGACCGCGCGATCCTCGATGGCGCGCAGCCTTTGACGGAGGGCCTCGTAGCGCGCGATGCGCTCGGTGAGGGGGACGGTGCCAGGATCGATGCCGACCGCTGTCGCGAAGTCCGCGTCGCCGGGACCGTCCGCCTGGATCGCCAGCTCGGGTTCCGGCCCGTCCTCGTGGTGATGGCGCACACGATCGACGAGCTCGCGTGCCGTTCTGAGGACCGATTCGGCATCGATGGCGTCGCTCGCCGACTCTTCGAGCGCGTGGCCGTTCGAGGCGGTCAGCACCACCCCGCTCTGCGGATCCTGGCGGCTGGCTGACTGCTCCCCGTCACGCAGGTCGATGGACTGGCCATGGCTGAAGCGAACCAGCGCCGACGCGTACGGCACGCTGCGCTCCATCTCGTCGACGACCTCGCGCAGGAACCCGAACCGCTCCCGGAGTCGCTGCGCTTCCCCGGCAGCCGCAGGCGAGATGTCGAGGGTGGCCACCGCGCGAAGGGTAGTGGGTCGCGACTTCGTTCGCTGGGCGTCCCCTCGCCTTTCAGCCGGATTTCAGCCTGGCATCGGATCTTTGCCCGCTCGTGACAGCCCAACCCCGCTCGCTTCCGATTCTGCGCATCGTTGCGGTGATCGCTGCGCTGGCGATCCTCGTCGGCGCCTACGGGATCTGGTACCTCTTCTTCCGGCCGTCCGGCCCGGCGCCGGTGGGATCGTCAAACGCACCTGCCGCATCGTTCTCCGGGCTGCCCGCGCCCGCGACTGCCGACGGCACCTGGAAGGTCGATACCTCTATCGGCTCCTTTGCGGACAACACCTCGTCCTTCGTCGGCTACCGCGTCCAGGAGCAGCTGGCCGGGATCGGAGCCAACACGGCCGTGGGACGCACGCCCGCCGTGTCCGGCACGCTCACCCTGTCCGGCACGACCGTCACCGCGGTCGAGGTCACGGCCAACCTGGCGAGCCTGCAGAGCGACGATGACAGGCGCGATAACTCGCTGCGGCGCCAGGCACTCGAGACGAGCCGTTACCCGACCGCCACCTTCAAGCTGACCACGCCCATCGAGCTGGGAGCCCTTCCCGGCGACGGCGCCACGCTCAGCGAGACCGCCAAGGGTGAGCTCACCCTCCACGGCGTCACGCGCCCGATCAGCATCGATCTCAAGGCCTCACGGAGCGGTGGCATGATCACCATCACCGGCTCGATGACGATCCTCTTCGCGGACTTCAACATCCAGAAGCCGACCTCGTTCATCGTCCTGTCGGTCGACGACCATGGGGTGATGGAGCTGCAGCTCCATTTCGTGCACGCCTAGCGTCGCAGCGCGCCCGCCGCGGCCCTCACGATTTCTCCGGACGGCGTTCACAGTCTGCGCATAGTTGCGTCGGATCCTGATCTCCGATCGAGGCGCCACCTCAACGCAAACCATTGCTCCGGCGCCCGACGAAAGGAGATCCATTCCTCATGGCAACTGCATTCCGCGTTCTGGCCGCGCTGCTCGTGGTGGGCCTGCTGGCCGGAATCGGGGTCAGCGTCTACAACGCCGGCGTGAGCCAGGGCCTCGCCCAGAACGTGACCGCCGCGGCATCCGGCGCGCCAGCCGTCGTCTACGGCTATCCCGGCTACTACGGCCACTGGGGCTTCGGCTTCGGGTTCTTCGGGATCTTCTTCTGGATCCTGGGGATCTTTCTGATCTTTGCGCTGCTGCGAGCCGCGTTCGGCTGGGGCCGATGGGGCCGCGGGCGCTGGGGCGGCTACGGCCCGGGCGGCTACGGTGGCCACGGTGGCTTTGGCGGCTACGGCACCGGTGGCCACAAGCCGGACCACCACGAGGATCCGCGTCGCGCGATGCTCGACGAATGGCACCGCGAGGCCCACGGCTCGAGCGGATCAGGGTCATCCGGCGCTGGCAGCTCAAGCGGATCCGGCGAGGGCCAGCCGCCGGCTGGCGGATAGCGGCCTAGCACCTTCCTGGACCGATTCTGGGCGAGCGGCCGAGGCCGCTCGTCCGTCTACCATGCGCACCGATGCAGACGATCCTCGTCGTCGACGACGAACCCAGGATCACGCAGCTCGTCCGCGATTACCTGGAGCGGGCCGGGTTCGCGGTGCGGAGCGCCCGCGACGGCCCCGAGGCGCTCATGCGCGCGCGCACCGACCGCCCCGACCTGGTGGTCCTCGACCTTGGTCTGCCGGGTCTCGACGGCTTCGACGTGACGCGGCAGCTGCGCCGCGATTCCACCGTGCCGATCATCATGCTGACGGCCCGCGACGACGAATCGGACACGCTGGTCGGCCTGGAGCTGGGGGCTGACGACTACGTGACCAAGCCATTCAGCCCTCGCGAGCTCGTCGCCCGTGTCCGCGCGGTGCTGCGCCGGCAGCTGCCGCAGACTGGGGCCGAGGTGCTGCGAGCAGGTGACCTGAGCCTCGACCTGCCGCGGATGCGGGTCGAGGTCGGTGGCAGGCCGGTCGACCTGACCACCACCGAGTTCCAGCTCCTCTCCGCCATGGCGCGTCAGCCGGGCCGGATCTTCACGCGCTCGCAGCTGCTCGACGCGATCCACGGGGTCGCGTTCGACTCATACGAGCGGGCGATCGACGCTCACGTCAAGAACATCCGCCGCAAGATCGAACCGAACCCGCGGACGCCGCGCTTCCTGCTTACCGTGTATGGCGTCGGCTACAAGCTCGCCGATGCCTGACACAGAGGAAGACCGGCGGCATTGGCGCCGTCAGTGGCGCGGGGGGCCCGGATGGGCAGCTTCTGGCCAGCGTCCACCGTGGTGGCCGGCAGGGGAGACCTGGCCGCCGAGCGGGTGGCAAGGACCACCGTGGCGGCGCATGCGCGGGCGATTCCTGGCGCGGGTGGCGATCTTCGCAACGCTGGTGGTCCTGGTCGCCGTGGGCGGCGCCACCCTGGTCTTCTTCATCCTGGCCAGTGCGTTGGGAGCGGCGGTGCCGGCCCCTCACGGCGCGCTCCTCGCCATCCTCGTGATCGTGGTCGCTCTGCTGCTGGGCGGCGGCGTGCGCCGTGCGGCCGCGCCGATCGGCGACCTGATCGAAGCAGCCGGCCGGGTCGAGGCCGGCGACTATGACGTTCGCGTGCCAGAGCGCGGTGCGCGCGAGATTCGTGGCCTGGCGCGCGCCTTCAACCAGATGGCCGGCCGGCTCGAACGCGATGCCGTGCAGCGCCGCCGGCTCCTCGCCGACGTCTCGCACGAGCTGCGAACGCCGCTGAGCGTCATCCAGGGCAATCTCGAGGCTCTCCTGGACGGCGTCCATCCGCCGGACCACGAGCACCTCGCCGCGCTACTGGACAGCTCACGGACGCTCTCGCGGCTCGTGGACGACCTGCGGACCCTGTCACTGGCCGAGGCGGGCGAGCTGCGCCTCCATCGCGAGCCGACCGACCTGGCGCAGCTCCTGCGCGAATCCGTGGCGGGCTTCCGCACCGCGGCGGAGGCCGCGGACGTGACGCTCGACCTGGAGGTGCCCGAGGATCTGCCATCGCCAGAAATCGATGCCACGCGGACCCAGCAGGTCCTCGCCAACCTGCTGAGCAACGCCCTCCGCCACACGCCCCGCGGCGGACGGGTCGCGGTTCGCGCCTCCCACTCGGCATCCGGGTCATTGGCGGTCGAGGTGCAAGACACAGGAACCGGCATGAGTCCCGAGGTCGCGAGTCGTATCTTCGAGCGCTTCTTCCGCGGCCCCGATTCCGGCGGCTCCGGGCTTGGGTTGGCGATTGCCCGCGAGCTGGTGGTCGCCCAGGGCGGCGAAGTCAGCGCCCAGAGCCAGGAGGGACACGGCACGACGATCCGGTTCACGCTCCCCGCCACGTTCGACAGGCAGCCGGCCGGCCTCTAGCATCGGGCCATGGCGCTGGCTGTGGCAACGGTCATCCGCAGGCTCCCGGTCCCTGTCCTGGCCCGTGCAACCGGCGCCCATCCCCGCACGGTTGAGCGCTGGCGGGCGGGGGTCACGCCAAGGCGTCTCGAGTATCGCGGTCGCCTCGACGATCTCGCCTCCATCCTGGCCCTGCTGGGCCCGGGACTCTCGACACAAGCTCAACGCCAATGGTTCACCGCCTCGAGCGCCTACCTCGGTGGCGGCCGACCGATCGACGAGCTGGCTGCCGGCCGCGTTGAGCTCGCGCGGGGAGCGGCTGCCGCCTACGCCGGCGGGGATCCCACCTGAGCGCGGCCGCCGGCGCCGGATCTTCGGCGCCGGCTGGCCTGGTCCTCGAACGGCTCCGGGCACGCGCGTTCCGCCAGACCGCCGTCCACGTGCCCGGGTGCCTGCCTCCCAACCAGCCGGCGCCGCACGCGGGTCGATTTCACGAGCCAGGAGACCCGTGGCCGCTGTACGCGTCCCTCGACCGCGACACGATGTGGGCCGAGTGGTCGCGCGCCACCTCCGGCCGCGTCGCGCCGGAGGCGGAGCAGCGCGCCGTGTGCGCGCTCGACCTCGACCTGCGCGTGCTGGATCTTCGCTCTGTCGCGACCAGGCATGCGCTGGGCGTGACGCTCGAGCAGCTGACCGCCGAGTGGGCTCCGGACGCGCCCAACCGCGCCTGCCTGGCCGTGGCGCGAGCGGCCCGCGATGCCGGAGCGGACGGCTTCGTCATCCCCAGCGCGGCGCGCGCCGGCGGCTGGAACGTCGCGGTCCTTCCCGGCGCATTCGACCGCGTTCTCGTGGCCAGGCGGCGACGGTTACGAGCCTCATCGGGCGCATAGTTGCAGACGCAACTACATCGGCTTAGCCTTGGCATCACCGCTGCACGATGAGAGGCAGCGCTCTCACGCAGGAAGACAGGCAAGCTCATGGCTCTCGCTGATTCAACACTCCTCATTCTTCGATTGGTGGTGGGCCTGACCTTCGCGGCCCACGGCGCCCAGAAGGCATTCGGCTGGTGGAACGGGCCGGGCATCGAAGGCTGGCAGAAGATCGTGGCCGGCATGCGCTTTCAGCCCGCACCGCTGTGGACGCTCGTGTCCGTCGGCGCCGAGCTGGTCGGCGGCCTGCTGCTCGCGATCGGGCTCTTCACGCCGGTGGCCGCAACTGCGCTCATCGGCCAATCGGTCGTGATCATCCTGAAGGCGCATCTGCCCAAGGGATTCTGGAACAAGAACGGGGGAATCGAGTTCCCCCTCGCCCTGGCGGCCGGCGTCCTCGCGATTCTCGGCGTCGGACCGGGAGCCTATTCGATCGACCGGCTGATTGGATTCGGGTTGGTCGAGCCGCTCCTCTGGCTGCTGCTCGCCGTCGGCCTGGGCGGTGGCCTCGCGGCGTATGGCCTTACCCGCGTCGGGCCAGCACCCCAGCCCGCCACCGAGCACCGCTAACCAACCTTCGCGCCACGTCAGGGAGCCGGCAGCGGTGGACTACGGCAGGCCGGTCGAGTTCGGCATCTCGGTGGTACCGAACGCCTCCGAGCTGGACGCCCTCCGCGTCGCCGTGACGGCCGCGGATCGAAGTGGGCTGGATCTGGTCGGGATCCAGGATCACCCGTACCAGTGGCGGTTCCTTGATACCTGGATGCTCATGGCGAGCCTGCTGGCCCAGACGGAGCGCGTGCGGGTCTTCGCCGATGTGACGAACCTCCCGCTCCGGGCGCCGGCGATGCTCGCCAACGAGGCTGCGACCCTCGACGTCCTCAGCGGCGGTCGCTTCGAGCTGGGCCTGGGCGCGGGCGGCTTCTGGGACGCGATCGCGGCCATGGGCGGGCCAAGACGGACGCCGGGACAGGCCGTCGAGGCCTTCGAGGAGGCCATCGCCATCATTCGCCAGGCCTGGAGCGGGGAGCGATCCGTGCATTTCGAAGGGACCCACTATGCGGCGCATGGCTACCACCCCGGCCCGCTCCCGGCCCACCAGATCGCGATCTGGGTCGGGGCCTACCGTCCGCGGATGCTGCGACTCATCGGCCGGTTGGCCGACGGCTGGATCCCCTCGCTCGGGATCATCGGCATCCCCGAGATCGCCGAGGCGCAGCAGGTGATCGACGCCGCGGCAGCGGCGGCGGGCCGCGAATCGTCGGAGATTCGGCGCATGGTGAACGTCTCGGGAAGCATCGGTCCCCGGGCTTCGGGTGGCGCATTCTCGGGCAGCGTCGAGGACTGGGTTGAGCTCCTGGCGGGCTGGGTGACCGATGTCGGGCTCGACACGTTCATCCTGTGGCCCGTCGATGCTGATCCGGGCCAGGTCGAGACCTTTGGGACGGAGGTCGCGCCTCGCGTTCGGGCGGAGGTCGACAGTCGCAGGGAAAGTCGCTCCTAATCCGCCCACCAGCTCGTGCACCTCGCTAAGATCCGCTGACCAAGTTCGATATCCGCGACCAGGCGGAGCACGGAGGAATGAGCGTGAGCCACCACATCAAGAAGGAAACCAAGCCGGCGAAGAAGCCCGCCCCGGCGCCGAAGACGACGAAGTCGGCGGCCACCAAGAAGAAGTAGCCGGCGAATTCAGCCACCGATAAGAGGGGCCACGACCGGCCCCTCTTTGCTGTTCGGGTAGGCCCCACTCGCGCCGCTGGGCGGCGCCCGCTGGGCGGCGCCCGCTGGGATCCTTCCATGGTGGACAGTGGCCGTAGGCTGTTGGCGCGTAACCGCAGCTGCGCCGCCTAGGGTTGGGGATGACACCACTTCAGCCGAGTTCGACTCGCGGGTTCCTGTTCGCTGACCTGCGCGGCTACACCCGTTTCGTCGAGACCCACGGCGACGATGCCGCGGCCGCCCTCCTGAAGTCCTACCGCGCCCTGATGCGCGAGGTCATCGCCCGCCTCGGGGCCGCTGAGATCAAGACCGAGGGCGACAGCTTCTACATCGTCTTCCCATCCGCGTCGAGCGCCATCGAAGGCGGGCTGGCGATCCTCCGGGCCGCCGCGGACGCGACAGCCGGCAACCCCGGTCAGCCGATCCATATGGGCGTGGGCGTCCATGCGGGCGAGACCACGGATAGCGGCGAGGGGCCAGTGGGCCTGGCCGTGAACATTGCGGCGCGCGTCTGCGCCCAGGCACGACCAGGAGAGCTCCTGGTGACCGATACGGTGCGATCGCTGACGCGCACGAGGATGTCGGTGCGCTTCATCCCGCGCGGATCTCCTCGCCTCAAGGGCATCGCCGAGCCGATCGCCTTGTTTGCCGTCGCGCCCGAGTCGATTGAACCGGTCACGCGCCCGCCCGCCCGGATCCGCCGCGCCCGCATGGCCATCGGGGCCCTTCTGCTGGTCGGGATCGGAGCCGTCGCGATCCTGCTAGCCGCCAGCCGCTCACCGACCAAGCCATCCGCCGCGATTGGCGGGGCGCCATGTGCGTCTTTCGCAGCCAGAGCAACGCCACCGACCATCGCAGACGTTCCTGCCTACCGAGGGGACCTGAATCGGACATCGGTCTATCCCGGGCCAGGCCCGGAGTGTGAGCCAACGGTCGTGTGGCAGCGCCAGCTCGGCGCCGTGGCCAACTTCGTCCCAATTGTTGTCTCAGGCCAGGTCATCGTCGGTGACCAGAAGGGCCTGCATGCCTACGACGCCAGGACCGGTCGACCAAGGTGGGACTTCGCCGGCTCGGGCGGATTCCTGGAGTCAGCCCTTGCATACCAGGACGTCGTGTTCGCTGCCGACCTCGGCGGAACGCTGCACGCGGTCGATGCACGCAGTGGGTCCGAGCGCTGGAAATATCCGCTCCCTAACAACGGGATACGCGCGACTCTCGGTGCAGGCTTCGTGTGGGTTGGCTCCTCGGACGGTCATGCGTACGGTCTGGATCCGTCCACAGGCGTCCGTCGCTGGGAGTGGGACGGACCGACTGGCAGGGCGGTCACGCTGGACATCGTCACCGACGAGGCTGCGTATGCCGTCTCAGGGGGCATCGTCTACGCGATTCGCCTGGTCGACAAAGCGGAGCTCTGGCACCACGACACCGGTGCGCAGGCGTTGACCGGGCTCGTGATGGATGGCGACACCATTTATGTCGCGGCGCGACCGCCAGAGGGGGCAGGCCCGGGTGGGGCGCTGTTCGCGCTGGACCGAAAGACAGGCAAGAACCGCTGGCGGCCGTTCGCGATCGCCAGTGGAAAGCAGGTCACGCCAGGACCGATTCGCGGCGGGATCCTGTATGTGACGACGGACGGTGATGGCGTTTACGCCCTGCGCGACAAAGGCAGCGAGTACCAGATCGTGTGGCACGACCCGAAGATCGCGTTCTCATGGCGGCCGGCTTCCCTTGCCGGCAACACGCTTTATGTTCAGCAGAATGAATCGGTTCTGCTCGCCCTGCGCGCCGACAACGGGCAGCTCCTCTGGAAAACACGAGATCCGCTGCACGGGAACGAGGCGCCGGTCGTCACCGGTGGTCTCGCCTTCCAGGTCGACGATGAGTCGAACATCCTTCGCGCTTGGGGCGAGCCCGCGCTGGCGGCGATGCTCGGGTCGCAGCCCAGCCCGTCTGCAAGCCCAACGGCATCCTCGGCGCCCAATCCCTTCGCGGTGACGGCCACGTTCCCATGGTTCGAGACCGGAATCCAAGTTCCCGCAGCCATGGATGTCGGTCCGGACGGCATGCTGTACGTCCTTCACGCCAAGGCCGACTACACGGATCCCAAAGTTACGATCGTGGACCCAAGAACGGGTCGGGCGGTCGCATCCTGGGGGCAGTATGGGAACGGCCGTGGGCAGTTCGACCTCGCTGCCAGCGACGGAAATGGGCCTGGCGGGTGCATCGCCGTAGCTCCGAGTGGCCTCATCTACGTAGGCGAGCGCGCAAACAAGCGGGTTGAGGTGTTCAGGCGAGACGGAACACTCGTTCGCCAGGTTGGCGTTGGTCAACTGGGACTCGTCTTGTTCTGCAGACTCGGTCCGGACGGAAGCCTATACACGAGCGAGGACGAGACTTCGAGAATGACGAAGTTCAGCCCGAGCGGAAAGCTTGTCTGGCAACGGCTTGTTGACGCGGGTCATCCGAGCCTTGCCTTCCAAGTTCACGGCTTCGCCATTCGGCCCGACGGGAGAATCGTTGGCTTTACCGATGGGACGGGGCATGCGCTGATCGTCGACCCGACCAACGGGCGCGTCGTCGATCGATGGGGCGAACAGGGCAGTGCCCCGGGGCAACTCGGCGGTTCAGGCGAGCCTACTCTCGATGCCGCGGGCAACATCTTCGTTTTCCAGTACGTGCCAGAGGCAATCCAAGTCTTCGACCCGAAGGGTCGCTTCCTCGCTGCCCTCTTCGAGGATCCGGGCATATCGTTAACGCTTCAGTTCAAGGGCAAGGTCTTCTGGCCGCCTCCGGTGTTCACCAAGGATGGCTTCGGCTACTCGTTCGGACCCGATGGCCTGATCCGGATCAAGGTCACGCTGCCGGGGGGTAGCAGACCGTGACAAGGAGCGGTTAGACCTGCTCCATCTGCTCGACCGCCTCGGTGAGCTTGACGCCGGTCGCGTGAATCGGGCAGTAGCCCCGCGGATTCTTGCCCAGGTACTGCTGGTGGTAATCCTCCGCAAAGTAGAACTCGGGCGCAGGCTGGATCTCGGTCGTGATCTGACCGTACCCAGCCTTTGAGAGCTCGAGCTGGTATGCGTCGCGGGAAGCTTTGGCGGCTGCCTGCTGCGCATCGGTATGCGTGAAGATCGCTGACCGATACGACGTCCCCACGTCGTTACCCTGGCGCATGCCCTGGGTCGGGTCGTGATCCTCCCAGAAGACCTTGAGAAGCTGCTCGTAGCTCACCTTGGTCGGGTCGTAGACCACCCGGACCGATTCTGCGTGGCCGGTTTTACCTGAGCAGACCTCCTCGTAGGTCGGGTTCGGCGTGTAGCCGCCCTGGTAGCCGACGGCCGTGACCACCACGCCCGGGGTCTGCCAGAAGACCTTCTCCGCTCCCCAGAAACATCCGAACGCGAACTCGGCGATCTCGGTGCCGGCGGGGTAGGGCGGCTTCAGTGCGGCGCCGTTCACGAAATGGCGCTCCGCGGTGGGAATCGGGTTGGGACGGCCGTCGAGCGCGCTGCCTGGCTCGGGCATCCGGCTCTTGGCCGGGTTCAGGAACGAAAACATGCCAGGAGTGTACCCGCGCCGTGTGACTGGGGCATGAACGCCCTTCCGTCCGCTGCGGCCGGGTTGCCAGCCGATGCTATGGTGCCAGCCCCTGAGCTCGACACGGAGGATCCTGGAGCGGTGACCAGACTCGCCGCGCTCGGCCGGTGGATCATCGGCTTCGCGGTCGTGGGCCTGATGCTTGCACTCCTGTGGTTCCGCTCCGCCCCTCCTACGGACCTCGCGGCAGTCGGAGCTTCACCCACGGAGACGCCTGCGGCTACTCAGACGCCCACGCCGAGCCCGAGCCCGACGGTCGAGGCGACGCCGACTCCGACAGCGACCCCGACGGCAAGACCCACGCCAGCCCCCACGCCACGGCCCACCCCGACCGACGGCGGCGCTGGTGGACCCTTGACGGGCCCGGGCACCCCACCGCCAGGTTGGACTCCGCCTCCGTACGGCCCCGTGGACGTAATCGTCACCGGTCCCTTTGGGTCGAGCCTCACCTCCGGTGGCATGACGGTCACCGCCTCGGTCCTTCCGGACGAGCATGGCGGAGGAGGCTGCCCCGATTCAGGT
>VBKA01000067.1:0-4421 GCA_005879815.1 Chloroflexota bacterium | reverse complement strand
TATGCGGTGAATGTTCGTTGGAGTGGCTTCAGCCTGGTATGGCCCACGGTCGCCAGGGCGGCCTTCGGCGGATCGTGCTTCGTCTCCTCAAGAGGATCGCCCATCTCCGGCGAAACGGTGAAGCTCCTGGCGTGGCATGCCCCCGGCAGCTCAGACCTCGACCTGTTCTTCTTCCCGAACGGCAAAAGGCGATCCCGCCTACGTCTTCCGCTTCCGCTGAGACGCATCACGGCCGGACGGTCGTCCTGCCCGCGGTGGGGCGGCAACGGCTGAAGGACCGGAGCGGGACTATTGGGCCATGCGCCGAGCCGCTGAGGCTCCGTACCGTACGGTTCGCGTCCATCTTCAGCCGAACGGGAAAGGGCATGCCCAAGCTCCCGAAGCTCCATATCGGTCGACGGCTACCCTCCCTCCAGGTGCTGGTTCCGATCCTGGCAGCAGGCCTGGTGCTCGCCACCGCGGTCGCCGTCTCCACGACCGTGGCGAGCCACCAGCAGCAGACCGGGATCGATGAGGCGGTTCGTGCCGTCGGCGCTGTGGTCCATGGCTACGTCGACCCACTGCTGGCGCGTGCATCCCTCGATGACCCCATCGATCCGCAGCTGGCGTCCTCCGTTAACGGCCAGCTCCAGCAGCTGACCGGCGGCGACCGGCTGCTGCGAATCAAGATCTGGCGGCCGGATGGAACGGTCGTCTTCAGCGATCTGCCCGACCTGCGCGGGCACCGCTTCGCGGTCTCCGACGAGCTCGCCGAAGCATTGCACGGCGACACCGCAACCGAGATCACCGCACCGAATGCCGCAGAGAACATCTACGAGCGCGGCATTGCACCGCTGGTGTTGGAGATCTACATGCCCATCAGCGGAGCGTCGGGGGTCGGTCCGATTGGTGCCTACGAGGTGTACCAGGATGCTGGCCCGCTCCAGGCGGGCATCGACACGACGCGCCGGGACGTGCTGCTCATCGTCGGGGCGCTCGGACTCGTGCTGCTGGCTCTGCTGTGGGGCGCATTCCGGGGCGCCAACCGGCTCCTGTCGGACCTTGCCGGACGATTGCGGCGCAGCGAAGCGCGCTTCCGCTCCCTGGTCCAGAACTCCACCGACCTCGTCCTCCTGGTGGACGCCGATGGGACGACGCGCTACGTCAGTCCGGCGATTGGCGCGATCCTGGGAGAGCCGAGCGAGGCATGGGCCGATCGAAGCCTTCCCGATCTCGTGCATCCCGAGGACGGCGACTGGATGCGGGCAGCTCTCGCGCGTCTGGCCGCGGATCCGTCCGGCACGCACAGCGGAGAGGTTCGCGTCCGCCATGCCGATGGACGCTGGCGCTGGCTCGAGGTGGTGGGCACCAATCTCCTGACCGATGCCGAGGTGGGCGGGATCGTGCTCAACTGCCGCGACGTCACCGAGCGCCGGGAGCTCGAGGACCAGCTGCGGCGGCAGGCGTTCACCGACCCGCTCACTGGCCTACCCAACCGCGCGCTGCTCCTCGACCGATTGGCGCACGACCTGGCCGCCCGCGCGACCGAGGAAGTGGCTGGCGGAGTCCTGGCGGTGGCGCTCGTCGACCTCGATGACGTCAAGACCATCAACGACAGCCTGGGGCATGCGGCGGGTGACCGGCTGCTGGTGGAGGTCGCCGAGCGCCTCCAGCGAGAGCTGGCCCCGCCGGACACCGTCGCGCGGCTCGGAGGCGACGAATTCGCGCTGCTGCTACACGGCGGCAGTCGAGAGGCGATCGACGCCGCAATTGCCGGACTTCTCCGGCGAGTTCGCGAGCCGCTGCTCCTCGACGGCCAGTCGGTCTCGCCGTCCGCCAGCGTGGGAATCGCATTTCCGGATCGATCCGAGCGGAGCGCCGAGGAGACGCTGCGCAACGCGGACGTGGCGATGCACACCGCCAAGATGCTCGGGAAGGGCCGCAGCGCCATCTACGCGCCGCACATGCGCGAAGCGGCCGTGCGGCGGCTGAGCATGCGTGAGGACCTGGCCCAGGCGCTCGAGCGCGAGGAGCTGACGATTCATTACCAGCCGATCCTCGACCTTGCCTCTGGCGAGGTGATCGCCGTCGAAGCGCTCGCCCGCTGGGAGCGACCGTCCGGGTTGGTTGGCCCGACCGAATTCATCCCGATCGCCGAGGAGACGGGGCTCATCGTGCCGATCGGTCGCTGGGTGCTGGAGACCGCCTGTCGCGAAATCCGTTCGCTCGATCACTCGCAGCCGGGCCGCGAGCTGCGCGTCTCGGTCAACGTGTCCGCGGTGCAGCTGGGGCGCGACGACTTCGCCAACGAGGTGAGCACCGTCCTCCACGAAACGGGCCTGGCCCCCGGCCGGCTGATCCTGGAGCTCACCGAATCGTTGCTGCTGGAGCGCTCCGAGCCGACGCTGGCCTCGATGCGCAGAATCCGGCAGCTCGGAGTCCGGCTGGCGATCGACGACTTCGGGACAGGCTACTCGTCCCTCAGCTACCTTCCGGAGCTGCCTGTCGACATGCTGAAGATCGATCGGTCATTCGTGGCCGGCCTCGATTCGGGGCGCGAGACCCTGGCCGTGGTGCGCTCGATCATCCGCCTGGCGGCGACCCTTGGGCTGGTCACCCTCGCCGAGGGAATTGAACGACCCGAGCAGGCAGCCCGCCTGCGCACGATCGGCGCGGAGCTGGGGCAGGGCTACTACTTCGCGCGGCCCCTGACGACGCCGCAGCTGGCGACGTACCTGGCTGGAGACGCGAGCGAGGCTGCCGGCGCCGCCGGCTGATCCGCGGTCAGGTCGCGATGGCCGCGAACTCCCCGAGGAAGCGACCCGTCACGCGAACGGCCCGCCGCATCAGGTCGAGGCTGTAGCTCTCGTTCGGCGCGTGGGCACGCACCTCCGGGTCGCCGGCGCCCAGCGTCACCATGGGGAGGCGGTGCGGAGCGCAGACCTGGTGCATCGGCGCGGTTCCGCCGGCGCTGAACCAGCGGAGTGGCCGCTCCTCGAAAATCACGGTGTGCGCGCGCTCGGCTGCGTCGACGATCGGGTCACTGATGGGCGTCCAGTACGGATGCTCACCACGGAAGACGGTCATCGCCACGTCCTGGAAGCCACGCCGATCCAGGTGCGCGCGCAGCTGCCCGGCGATACGCGCGGGGTCCTGATGAGGGATCAGGCGCATGTCCACCTTGGCGAACGCCTCCGCCGGCGTGATCGTCTTCACGCCCGGATCGGTCCAGCCGGAGCTGATGCCCGAGATGTTGCAGGTCGGCCGGAAGGTGTCAGCGATCTGCGCCGCCCTGCCCGTGAGACCGCCCACGAACTCGCGGATTGCGTAGATGCGCTTGATCTCCTCCTCCTCGAAGGGAAGCGTACGCAGGTGATCCAGCTGCTCCTGCGTGGGTGAGGCGAGGTCGTCCAGGAAGCCATCGATGGTGACCGTGCCATCCGGCGCTCGCAGGGTGGCGAGCGCCTCGATGAGCCGCCAGGCGGCGTTGGGGAGCAGCTGCGCCCCGCCGGAGTGCGCGTCGAACCCGAGCGTGCGGACCGTTAGCTGGGCGTACACCATCCCGCGGACGCCGCAGACGAGCTGCGGCCGGCCCTTTTCGTCGACCCCGCCACCTTCGATGAGCGCCCCGTTCCCCTCGAAGAACTCCGGTCGCTGGGCCAGCAGCGTGGCGAGGTGGGCGCTGTCGCTCTCCTCCTCTCCCTCGACGACGAAGCGAACCCGGCAGGGAAGCTCCCCGATCGCGTCGCGCAGGGCCTCCACCGCCTGGATGCGATGCAGGAGCTCGCCCTTGTCGTCGCACACGCCCCGCGCGTAGAGGCGCCCGTCGCGCAGGCTCGGGTCGTACGGCTTCGTGTCCCACAGGTCCAGTGGGGCGGCCGGCTGGACGTCGTAGTGCTGTACGGCGATCAACGTGCGCGGCCCGGTACCCAGCTCACCGACGATGAGTGCCGGGACGCCTTCCTCTCGCAGCACCGTCACCTCGGCGCCGGCCGCTCCCAGTCGCTCCTCGACCCATCCTGCAGCCCGCTCGAGATCGGGGAACTGATCCGTCTCGGACGGGATGGCGCAGAACTCGCGCAGCTCGTCGACCCAGCGGTCGAAGCGCTCGTCGCAGAGAGCGTCGAACGCGGCGAGGTCAGCCGCCATGCGGATCACGTCCGGTGGGAAACGGCGCGTCGTGGCCGGGTACCACGACATCCGCCGTCCGCAGGATCTGCTCGCGGCTCTGTGCGAGGGCACGTTGATCGGTCGCGTAGCCGTCGTCCTCAGGCTTGCTGTCGGCAAGGCCCCAGGCATGCGTGCAGGCCATCACGCCGCCATCGGTCTCGACCAGCCAGGTGACGTCCTGCGCCGAATGGCCGGGCGTTGCGAGAAGACGGACATGGGGCGTCGGATGAAAGCCGTCGCCGCTGTGGTCGAGCCACAGGTCGCCGCGGTAG
>VBKA01000091.1:469-5885 GCA_005879815.1 Chloroflexota bacterium | reverse complement strand
AGTCGGAGACGGTGAACGTGGCGACCTTCCACGCCTTCGGCGGATTCAGCCCCAGCTACTGGATCGGGCAGCGCTGGGCGGCGCAGCTCGCGGCAAAGCTGCATGGCCGGATCGCGGTCTCCGGAGCGGCGCGCCATTTCATCAGCCGCTATTTCCCCGGTGACTACCGGATCATCCCGAACGGGGTCGACATCGACCTCTACGCCAACGCTGAGCCGATGGACGAGCTCCGCGACGGGACGCTGAACATCCTGTTCGTGGGACGTCTCGAGGAGCGCAAGGGCCTCATCCACCTGCTCAAGGCCCATCACCGCCTCCGCAAGCGCCGTGTGGACGCGCGCCTGCTGGTCGTTGGCGCGGGACCGAAGCTGCGAGAGTACCGCCGCTACGTCGGGCTCCGGCAGATCCGCGACGTCGAGTTCCTGGGCCGCGTCAGCGACCGGCGAAAGGCCCGCTACTTCGCGTCATCGGACATCTTCTGTGCTCCCTCCACCGGCCAGGAGAGCTTCGGGATCGTCCTGCTCGAGGCGATGGCGGCCGGGGTGCCAATCGTCGCCTCCGACATTCATGGCTACAAGAATGTCGTCCAGCGGGACCTCACCGGCCTCCTCGTCGAGCCGCGCAACCACAAGCAGCTGGCGGCTGCCCTCTACACCTTGGCCCGGGACCCCGAGCTGCGCCACCAGCTGGGCGAAGCGGGGCGCGCCAAGGCACCGGAATACTCCTGGCCGCGCGTCACTGAACAGGTGGTGGACTATTACCGAGAGCTCCTGGGTGAGCGTGTCCTCGCCTCCTGACGCGACATTTTTGCCGGCTGACCCCTCACGCGTCCATTCCAGGCCCGCCTCACCGCCGCTCCACTCCCGGCCCGCGACTACTGGTCGCGGTATCGGCGGGCTGGCCGCTGCACTCTCCGCGCGCGACCGCCAATCGCGTTGCGTATCGCGCGACTGCGCGGCAGGCCGGCAGGAGCGTCCGTTGGCGTGAACCGCTGCCGCAGCATGCTCGGAGCGGTTTGCAGCGCCACGTAGCGCGGCCACCAGGCGCCTCTCGGCACTCCGAGTTCGGAGGGCAGAGGCAGAAGTTGCCCGCTAGAGCGGCTTGCGGTAGATGCGGCCACGCTCGACGACGCTGAAGCCGAGCCCCTCGTAGATCCCCAGCGCTCCGTGCGGATTCTCGGCATCGACCCCGAGACGGGCACTCGTCATGCCGGCATCCCGGAGCTGGCGAAGGCTCTGGGCCACGATGGCACGCCCCAAGCCGCGCCGGCGGAACCCGGCAAGTACCGCCACGGCGATGACCCAGCCGCGCTTGACGCCCAGCGCCTCGTTCTCGGCGCGCTTGATGCGATTCAGCGACTCACCCACGATTCGGCCTTCGTGCCAGACGAGCGCCCACAGCGAGATGTCGCGGTTCGGGTCGCTGAGCTGTTGCCGATACGCATCCTCGGTCTCGTCCATGCCGCCGAAGTGGTCGCGAAAGGCTGCGGTCTCGACGTCCCAGACCTCTCGCGCGTCCTCCTCGCGCGCCGGCCGAAACTCAAACCCGTCTGGAAGTGCAACGTACGGAATATTGTCGAGGTCGGGCCGCTCCATGTCGAACCAGTAGCGGACGGGCATGTAGCCGTTCGCCTCGAGCAGCGCGTTGCGCCCGGCCTCCTGGTCGAAGGACCAGCTCTCCAGGCGCTTGACAACGTCGGCCGGATGGCTCGCGCCCACTTCGCGCCGGCGCGCCTCCGTCCAGCGCAGAAGCGCGCCTCCCAGGCCACGGCGCCGCCAATCGGGATGCACCACGCCCCACGTCCCATAGTTGCGACCGCCGTCGTTGTCGGGCTGCCAGCCGCCGGTCGTCATCCCGATCATTCGCCCGCCAACCTCCGCAACCAGCATGTCCCGGTCGGGATCGCGTCGCTCAGTTGGCGCGAGCCAGTTGGCGAGCTCCTCCGGTGCCAAGCGCTCGGGCACCCTGTCCGCTGCATAGCAGAGGTTTTCGAGTTCAGTCAGCTCCGCCACGTCATCAGGACGCAGGAGTCGCCGGAAGCGGAGCGCGTCGATAGCCGGCGGATCCGGCACCGCGGGGGTCACCTCCCCCACCCCGGCCACGACGCCAGAGGGACGAACGGTCTCGGTCATGATGCTGGTGCCTCCATCGGCTTGCGGAAGGCGGCCGCCCGCTTGACAACGACGAAGCCGGCGCGCTCGTAAACGCCCAGCGCACCAGTCGGGTTGTCGGCGTCCACGCCGAGCATGGCGTGATCCATCCCGCGCTCGCGCAGCGCAACGAGCGACCGCGCCACGATCGCCTGCGCGAGCCCGCGGCGCCGCCACGGGCGGCGGACGAAGACGCTTTCGAGCCATCCCCGGCGGCGGGCGAGGGCCTCGTTCTCCGCGCGCGGGATGGCGTTGATCACCGCGCCCGCGATCTCGTTGCCATCCCAGGCCACCACATGCAGCGACGAGTCGAAGTCGGGGTCGCTGACGATCTCTTCGAACGCCGCGTCGTCCGTGGGGAAGCCGCCCCAGTGATCCTGGAAGGCTTCCGCGTCAGCGTCGAAGAGGCGGCGCAGCGATGCCCGGTCGCTTCCGATCGGCCGGATATCGAGCCTTGGCGGCATCTCCGGCACGTCGACGACATCCAGGCCATCGCGGCGCATGTCGAAGAACCAGCGCAGGGGCGTGTAGCCCTCCCGGTCGAGAAGGACCTGCTTGCCGATGCGCTGCTCGTCCGCCCAGCTTCCGTAGAACGCCGGCAGCTGCGTGGGATGCTCCTCGACCGATGCCCGCGACCGCGCCTCGAGCCACCCGAGGAGCCGGCGCCCGATGCCGCGATGGGTCCATTCGGGGTGGACGTAACCGCCAAGCCGGTGCTCGCGCACCTGGTCGGTGGTGTCGATCCAGTTGTGCCAGCCGTACGCCACAACTGCCCCGCCGCTCTCCACCATCACCACGTCGCGAGCGGCGTCGAAGTGGTCGCCGGGATGGCTGAAGTAGTTGGCCAGCTGCTCCGCCGTGTTGTGGTGGTCGACCCCTTCCGCGAGGTTCGCCGCGTTCGAGACGCGGGCCATCTCGATCGCGTCTGGCCCGCCGCGCCAGGCTCGGAAGACGAGGTCGAGCTCGGTCATCGGTCTGTTGGTCGTCGCGTCCATCAGCCCACCCTCTTGAGCTTGCCGGTCCGCTTCGCATAGCGCTCAGCGCGACCGAAGGTCCACATCCCGAGGGGGATGAGCACCGCGCCCATGACGAGCAGCGGCCAGACGTCGGCGAACAGCGACGTGACCGGCGTCCCCTGGATGAGGCCAGCCCGCACCCCGTCCAGCACGTACGTGGCCGGCGAGAAGTGGCTGACCGCCTGCATCCAGCCGGGCAGCACGGAGATGGGGTAGTAGACCCCGCTCACCAGCAGCAGGACCGATTGGATCACGAACACCATCTGGCCGCCGCGCTCGACGTACATCAGCGGCAGGATGGCTGCCGCGATCCCGATGCCCATGAAGCTCAGCGAGCCGAGCATGATGAAGGCACCCGCGGTCGCGAAGTTGGCGTGCGTCAGGTCGAGCTGGAAGAACAGTGCGAGCACCGTGAGCACCACCGCGGTGTGCACAAGCCCGTAGCCGATGGCGTAAATCGCCGAGCCGAGCAGCTGCGCATAGCGGCGCACGGGTGCCATGAAGGTGTACTCGAGCGTCCCCTCCCATCGCTCCCACTGCACCGTCTCCGCGATGAACTCGAAGACGAGCGAGAGGAAGTTCCAGAAGATGGCGCCCACCACCAGCACCAGCAGGAGCCGCTCGCTCCCCTCGCTGCGCCCGATGAGCGAAACCGCCAGCGCCCCGGCGATCGAGTAGATCAGCCAGGCGAACTCCCAGCCCCAATATCGCTTGGTCAGGTTGAAGTTCCGCTCGACGAAGGCGAAGCTCGCCTTCAGCTCGCGGGCCATCAGGGTCATGAGTCGTCTTCCTTGTTCTGGTCTTCCTCACCGATGTCGTCGTCGAGCGATCGACCGGTGAAGGTCATGAACACGCTTTCCAGCGTTGGTTCCTTGCCGTACTCGTCCGCGATCATGGTCTTCAGCCCGTCGGGGGTGTCCTCGGCCACGATCCGGCCGTCGTTGAGCAGGGCGATCCGATCGCAGAGCCGCTCAGCCTCATCCAGGTCGTGCGTGGTCAGCACGATGGTCGCGTCGTGCGAGTCGCGCATCTCCTCGATGAAGCTCTGCACGTCGAGCTTCGAGCGAGGGTCCAGCCCCGTGGTCGGCTCGTCCAGCAGCAGGAGGGTCGGGCTCGTCAGCAGCGCTCGCGCGATCGCGACCTTCTGCTGCATCCCGCGGCTCATCTGCTCCAGCGGACGGCCGAGGCGCTTCTCGCCGATGCCGAGCCGCGCCAGGATCCGGATCGCCTCGCGCTTCGCGTCACGGGCATCCATGCCGTAGAGGCGCGCGGCGTAGCTCAGGTTCTCGTGCGGGCTCAGCTTCTTGAAGAAGGCCGCGTCGACGCTCACCCGATTGATGACGCGCTTGACGGCCATCTCCTCGCGCTGGACGTCGTGGCCGAAGACCTCGACCCGCCCCTTGTCGAGCGTGAGCAGCGTGCTGACCAGGCGGATCAGCGTGCTCTTGCCGCTGCCGTTGGCTCCCAGGATCCCGTAGATCTCACCGCGTCGGATCCGCAGGCTGACGTCGTTCACGGCGACGACGGGCTTGCGCTTTCGGCCAACCATGAACCGCTTCGTCAGGTGCTCGACCAGCAGGGCAGGCACCTCCGCCGCGTCGGCCGGCGACAGGCGCGGCGCAGGACGGGCGATCGCTTCGCTATTCACCTGATCCAACACCGTGGTCATGATTCCTTCCCTTCGTGCCGCCGCCCGACAGCAATCGAGCCGCGGTCCCTCGCTGGGCCCGCGGCTCCTGGATGCTCATCGGCATCAAAAAACCGTGGACCCTTTCCGGCCCACGGCTCGTGGCTTTCGTTTCCGGCGTCTCGCCGGCAATTCGTCAGCTCGAGGTGGGCACAGATCTCCCATCGAAGGCGCCGCTGAGTGGCGTCCCTCGGCGCAGTCGAAGTGCGCAGTTCACGAGAGCCATGTCCTGTGTGCAGCTCCTGCTGGGGATTGGTCGGCGGGCTGAGCGGCGCGCGGCGACGCCCAAGCCGCGGCAGTCTACCGGCCGCCCTGACTGAGTGTCAAGGTTGAGACGGGTTAGTAGACAGAGGCGCGCGAAGTTGCCGCCCCCGTGCCGGCTCCAGCCTAATTGCACCGTACTCGAATGCCCTCGCCATGGGTCGCCTCGATGAGGGCATCCAGTTCGCCGTCTGCGACTGGCTCGCCCGACGATGTGGTTAGACGGCGCATTTTCATTTCGTCATGCGTACCGTGATCTTGTTCGGAGACGATCTCAGCGCTGAATGTCCATCCCCGGCGGC
>VBKA01000091.1:0-420 GCA_005879815.1 Chloroflexota bacterium | reverse complement strand
GCTGACTTGCGTCCCGCAGATCTCGACGTCATAGCGCACGGCGAGGATGCGATGCCGCCCGCCGACGGTGTAGCTGATCTCCAGGCCCTGCCAGCCGCCCCCTTGGGGTTCCCATCCGCCCGAGCCCGATCAGCAGCTCGGTGTACACGCCGGTGTCCGGCTTCTGCCCACACGGGTTCGATACCTCGGAACCTTGGACGGGCTGGATTGGGTCCGGCACCTGGTCTTTTGGTGGGGGCCACCCGCCAACGCTGATGATCGGGGTGTGGGTCTGCGAGGGAGCGAATTCGCGCACGCCGATGCCGAGGGGCCGAAAGCCGCTACCCACCGTAACGGTCGGGCTGACCGACTCGAGGATGGCGGGTGTCTGGCCTGAGAACAGGCACAGCGGCACGCCATACGTCCAGGAGGTATCCCCCG
>VBKA01000090.1 GCA_005879815.1 Chloroflexota bacterium | reverse complement strand
CCAAGGTGACCACGCTCATCGGCGAGGTCGCGCGCAGCGGCGACGTCAACATCATCGGCTACGGCATCGGTCCATCCGCCGGGATGAAGAAGGGGATGGTCGCCAACATCGACCAGACCGTGAACTCGATCGCCACCAGCATCGAAAAGGCCGAACGCCTATCCGGCTACAAGATCAGCTCCGCCTTCGTGGGTGTGGGCGGCAGCCACATCACCAGCCAGAACAGCCGGGGGGTGGTGGCGGTCTCCGGGCACAAGCGCGAGGTGAGCCGCGAGGACGTCGGTCGTGCCACCGATGCCGCCAAGGCGGTCCAGGTCCCCTCCAATCGCGAGCTGCTGCACGTGATTCCGCGCGGGTTCATCGTCGACGGCCAGGACGGCATCAAGGATCCGCTCGGCATGAGCGCGGTCCGCCTCGAGGTCGAGACCCACATGGTTGCTGGGGCGGCAACATCGGTCCAGAACCTGAGCAAGTGCATCACCCAAGCGAACGTCCAGATCGACGAGCTGGTGGTCAACTCGATCGCGGCCGCGGAGGCGGTCCTCACCGATACGGAGAAGGATCTTGGCGTCCTGGTGGCCGACATCGGCGGCGGCACGACCGATATCGCCATCTTCGCGGACGGGGCGATCTACCACTCCGCGGTGCTGCCGGTGGGCGGCATCAACGTCACCAATGACGTGGCGATCGGGCTGCGCACGAGCCTGAACCTCGCCGAGGAGATCAAGATCAAGCACGGAACCGCGAACCACGGCGACGTCCAGCCGGAGGAGCTGCTGAACGTGGCGGTGCTCGGTGAAGAGGACGGTCAGACCATCCAGCGCAAGCGCCTCTCCGAGATCATCGAGGCCCGGATGGGGGAGATCTACCAGCTGATCCACGAAGAGGTGAAGCGCTCCGGGCACGGCGGCATGCTGCCGGCGGGAGCCGTGCTGACCGGAGGCGGGGCGCGTCTGAGCGGAGCCGCCGAGCTGGCGCGCGAGGTGCTGCAGATGCCGGTCCGCGTCGGGGCGCCCCAGGGGGTCGGCGGCCTCATGGACCAGCTGGCCAATCCGGCGTTTGCCACGCCCATCGGCCTGTTGGTCTGGGGGGCCAACCACCTGGGCGCCGAGCCGATCGGCTACACCCCCAGCCCATCCCTGGGCGGCGGCGTCGGACGGGTGATGGACTGGCTGCGAGGGCTCTTCCCCGGCTGACGTTCTCGGACCGATGCCCTTGCGCATCCCGGCAGGTCGCCGCGAAGCGGCTGGCTGTGGACATCAACGCCCATCCTCCACCGCCCGAACGAACGTGTGGATAACCTCGCGACGCACTGTGGAAAAAATCGGCAACGCCGGAGGTAGGGGATCGGTAGAATCGGTCGAACCCGAAGCGAGACGGGTTTTGCCGCTCATAACCAGCCTTGCCAGGGAGAGATCCGATGCCGCTCCGGTCGGACGCAGAGCATTTCGCACTCATCAAGGTCATCGGCATCGGTGGCGGCGGGACGAACGCCGTGAATCGGATGATCCGCGCCGAGATGATGGGCGTCGAGTTCATCGCGGTGAACACCGACGCACAGGCGCTCCTGCAAAGCGACGCCCCCCACAAGATCCGCATCGGCGACAAGCTGACCCGCGGCCTGGGCGCTGGCGCCGACCCCGGCGTCGGCCAGCGGGCCGCCGAGGAGGACAGCGAGAAGATCTACGAGGCGCTCAAGGACGCCGACATGATCTTCATCACCGCGGGCATGGGTGGCGGCACCGGATCAGGCGCGGCGCCGGTCGTCGGCGAGATCGCCAAGGACCTGGGTGCGCTGACAGTCGGGGTTATCACCAAGCCATTCTCCTTCGAGGGCGTCCGGCGCAAGCTGATCGCCGAGCAGTACAGCGAGGGGCTGAAGGAGAAGGTCGACACCCTGATCACCATCCCCAACGACCGGCTGCGCGAGGTGGTCGACAAGAAGACGTCGATCCTGGATGCCTTCCGGGTGGTGGATGACGTTCTCCGCCAGGGCGTGCAGGGCATCAGCGACCTGATCACGGTCCCGGGCCTCATCAACCTGGACTTCGCCGACGTCCGGACGATCATGCGCGACGCCGGCTCATCGATGATGGGCATCGGCCTCGGCACCGGTGAGAACCGCGCGATCGAGGCGGCCAAGGCGGCGGTCATGAGCCCGCTCCTGGAGGTCAACATCCAGGGCGCGCGCGGGATCCTGTTCAACGTCACGGGCGGCAGTGACCTGGGCCTCTTCGAGGTGAACGAGGCGGCCGAAGTGATCAAGGAGGCGGCCGATCCGGAGGCGAACATCATCTTCGGCACGGTCATCGACGATCGCATGCGCGACGAGGTCAAGGTGACCGTCATCGCCACCGGCTTCGACGGCTCCAAGAAGACCAAGCCGGCGCGGCAGGTGGGAGCGGAGCAGGCGAGCGGAATCGACGCGGCTCTCGACGAGCGCAGCCGGGAGATCCTGGCCGAGATCGAGCGTGAGCGGCAGGAGCGCGCCGCGCTCGAGGACCAGATGGCGCCCGTCTCGCCCTTCGCGCGGAGCGAGCCCGCCCGCGAGTCACGTGTGACCGAGCGCCAGGCTGTGCCGGTCCGGCCGTCCGGTCTGGACCGTCCAGCGTACGGCGACACCGACCTCGATATTCCGAGCTTCCTGCGCCGCAAGAGCGACTAGGGATGCGCGGGTCCTCCGCCCGCGAGCTCCAAGGACCGATGAGCCCCGGCCGCCGCCGGGGCTCCTGACGTCCACTGAGATCCGACGCCCGTGCTGCCGGTCGACGAACCCCGGCTGACCGCCGACCTCATCCGCGCACGTCATGAACGGCTGCTCGTGCGCCTGCGCGAGGCGGCCGAGCGTGCCGGCCGCGATCCGGACGGGTTCCGAATCGTGGCGGTGACCAAGGGCTTCGGGGTCGACGTCGCGCGCATGGCGCTGGAGATCGGCCTGCGTCGGATCGGCGAGAACCGCGTGCAGGAGGCGCTTCCCAAGGTTGCCGCCGTGCCGGCCGTCGAGTGGCACCTGGTCGGCCACCTGCAGTCCAACAAGGCGAGGCAGGCCGTAGCTGCGTTCGACTGGGTGCACTCGGTCGACGATGTCCCCCTGCTCCGCCGGCTGGAGGCGATGGCCCACGACGCCGGTCGTCAGCCCCAGCTCCTGCTGCAGGTGAACTTGAGCCGGGAAGCTACGAAATCCGGCTTCGACGCGGATTGGTTCGAGGCCGAGACCGTGAGCCACGGCGAGCTGGCCGTCGCCATTCGCGAGCTGCGACACGCCCGCGTGCTCGGGCTCATGACCATGGCGCGCGGCGGCGCCGGCGAGGATGAGGCCAGGGCCACCTTCGCCCGCCTGCGGGAGCTGCGCGACCGCCTCGAAGCCTCCCTCGGCACGGAGCTACCGGAGCTGTCGATGGGCATGACCGCCGATGCTGAGGCCGCGGTCGGCGAGGGCGCGACCCTCGTCCGAGTCGGCACGGCGCTCTTCGGACCGCGCCCCGACTGATGGCCGCGGTCCACCGCTGCCGCTGCGATATCCTGCCCCTTCGATGAGCCACATCCTGGCGAACTTCGTGACGATGCTGGCCGGCGTCCTCTCGTTGCTCGTGCTCGTCCGTGTCGTGCTGAGCTGGACGAACGCCGAGGGAGGGGGCGGATTCACCGCCTTTGTCTACCAGGCGACCGAGCCGCTGCTGGGTCCTATCCGGCGCATCCTGCCGCCGATGGGTGGCCTCGACTGGTCGCCCTTCATCGCCATCATCGTTCTGAGCTTCATCGCGCGGCTCTTCGCCGGTCTGTAGCGACGTGGCGGTCGTGGTCCTGCGTGTGACGCCGGGGGCACGTCTAGATCGAGGACCGCGGCTATACTGCGTCTCCCCAACGTGGGCGATTAGCTCAGCTGGTTAGAGTGCACGGTTCACATCCGTGAGGTCACTGGTTCGAGTCCAGTATCGCCCACCAGCACACCCACAACGGACCACACGATGAGGCCTATCGCGCGCATGCGCGCCCGGCTGCGGGCCATCCGCATCCTCGAGCCGCTTGCCAGCCGGGACTACCGCTTGCTCACCGCGGGCTCGTTCATCTCCCTGCTCGGGGACGGCTTCTTCTCGGTGGCGCTCGCCTGGCAGGTGTACGAGATCAGCAACGTGCCGGCCGCACTGTCGGTCGTCGGCGTGGCGTGGACCCTGCCGCTCGTCCTGTTCCTCCTGCTGGGCGGGGTCCTCACCGACCGATACGACCGGCGCTGGCTGATGGTCGGCGCGGACCTCGTGCGCGCGGCGGCCGTCGGTGCGCTCGGGCTGCTCTCGATCACCGGCGTTATCCAGCTGTGGCATGTGCTCGTGCTGATCGCCTTCATGGGCGCCGGCGACGCCTTCTTCAACCCGGCGTCGACCGCCATCGTGCCGGACCTGCTTGCGGCCGAACGGCTCCCCCAGGCGAACGCGCTGCAGGGCCTGGTACGACCGCTGATGATCCGCCTGGTCGGTCCGGCGCTGGGCGGGTTCGTGGTGGCGGTCCTCCATGCGGGAAGCGCGTTCCTGGTCGACGGTGCAACCTTCCTCCTCTCCGCGGCCGCACTGCTGGCCATCCGGACGCGCCCGTCGCACCTGGCTTCCAGCCACGGCGTGCGCCGCGCATTCGCCGAGATGGGGGAGGGCTTCCGGTTCGTCGTCGCCAACCCCTGGTGCTGGGCGACGCTTGTCGCGGCCATGTTCAGCCTGCTGGTCTTCATCGGTCCGGTTCAGGTCCTGCTGCCCTACCTGGTCAGGAACCACCTCCGGCTCGGCCCGGAGGCGCTCGGCGAGCTCTATGCGGTGAGCGGCGTGGGGGCGGTGCTGTGCGCGCTCGCCGTCGGCCAGCTCGGGATCCCTCGCCTGCGGATCACGCTGATGTACGCCTCCTGGACGTTGGGCGTCGCCCTCCTCGCCGGGTACGGGCTGATGGGTGCACTGTGGCAGGGGTTCTTCATCGCCTTCGCCACGGCAGGCCTCTTCGAGATCGGCTCGATCATCTGGACGACGCTGCTCCAGCAGCTGGTGCCCCGAACGCTGCTCGGCCGTGTCTCGAGCCTGGACTGGCTCGTCTCGACCGGGCTGGTGCCGGTCAGCTTCGCGCTCACCGCACCGGTGGCGGGCTGGCTCGGACCACAGGCCACCATTATCGCGGGCGGGCTGCTGGGTGCCCTGCTGATGGGGATGCTCCTGTTCGTGCCCGGCGTGCGCGACCCGGAACGGGACCGGCCCGCCTCGGTCTCCTTCGAGCCCGGCCGCAGCGCCGCCGAGGACTGAGGAAGGACCGATGGCCCCGCCCGAACCCATGCGGGTCGCGATCTTCGGAGAGTCGTACCTGCCCTACCTCTCAGGAGTCACGATCGCGACCGATGCGCTGGCGCGCGGGCTGATGGAGGCCGGCCAGCAGGTGCTGCTGGTCATGCCGCGACCAGCGCACGAGCCCCCGCCTCCCGCACCGCACGAGCCCGCTGTCGCCTGGCTGCCGTCCTACCAGCCTCCCCCGCCGGCACCGCGCGGCTACCGAATCCCGGTACCCAGGCCGTCCGCCGCGTTGCGCGCGGCGCGCGCCTTCCGGCCCCAGGTCATCCACGCCCAGTCGCCATTCGTCTCGGGCCTCATGGCACGGCGAGTCGCGCATTCGGTGGGAGCGCCGCTGGTCTTCACACACCACACCCGTTTCGGGGACTACCGCCACTACCTTGGCCCGCTGGCCACTCCCGGAGCGGCGCTCATGTCCGGCTATGTCCGTCGCTTCTGGCTCGGCTGTGCCGCGATCGTCGCGCCGGGGACCGAGCTCGCCGCCGAGATCTCCGATGCCGTCGGGAGCCGGAGTGGCGCGCCCCTGGTGAGGGCCATCCCCACCGGCCTGGACCTGGACTGGATCGCCGCAGTCCCGGAAGGTCATCCGCGGCGAGAGGCCGGCTGGACCCCGGGGGTGGACTTCGTGGTCGCGTCGCTCGGCCGCCTTGCGCGGGAGAAGAGCGTCGAGCTGCTGCTGGAGGCGTTTGCTCGGGCGGCCGTGGATCGACCGGAGCTGCGCTTCCTCCTCATTGGCGGCGGGCCTCTGGAGGGGGCGGTGCGGCGCCGCGGCCAGCGCGACGACCTGCGCGGACGCCTCCTGGTCACCGGCCAGCGATCGCGCGATGAGGCACTGGGACTCCTCAAGGCCTGCGAGCTGTTCGGCTTCGCCTCCCGGACCGAGACGCAGGGCCTGGTCGTGGCCGAGGCGCTCGCCTGCGGCGTACCGGTCGTCGCGCTCGAGGGCCCGGGCGTCCGTGACGCGGTGCGGGACGGGACGGACGGCATCATCCTGCCTCGCGTCCCGGAGTCAGCAGCGGCCGAGCGGATGGCCTCCGCTCTGGTGGCGCTCGCCGGCGATCCCGAGCGGCGAGATGCGATGGCTCGAAACGCCCGCGAGGGTGCCTCCCGATTCGCCGTTCAACGACGCGTGAACGAGGTCGTGGACCTCTATCGCCAGACCCTCGCATCCCGATGACGGCCCGCGTACAATGCCGGCCATGCGAGTGAGTCTCACGGCCCGCTTCGTCTCACACCCACTGATCGACTTCGGTTCCGGCCGCGCCACGCGCGGCCGTCCACGTCTCGGCTTGCAGGCCGGAGACACGGTCTACCATCGGCCCCGCCGCCTGCGACAGACGGTGCCGACCATCGACGCCCTCCGCTCGCAGACGAGCCGATTCAGCTTCCCGGCGGTCGGGCGCGTGGGCCGCGTCCGCGCGCGCCGGCAGGGGACTCCGCTCGGCACTCCGCGCGTCCGTCGCGCCTAGGAGGCGTGGCCCCGCTGCGCAACGCGCGCGCCACGTCAGCCGGGGGAGTCGTCCATCGGTCCGAGG
>VBKA01000123.1 GCA_005879815.1 Chloroflexota bacterium | reverse complement strand
CCGGGTCTCCCATCAGGAAGAGCGGCTGCGGAACCAGTCCCTCGTGGTGCTCGGCGAGGGCGGTCGGGCGGCCCGCTGTGTCGTAGGCGATGCCCCACGTCGCATGCCGCCGGCGCGGGCCGTCCAGGTCACCCAGGGCATAGACGGCGTACAGGCGGTCGCTGCGCAGGAACGAGGCGATGGCGTCGCGATCGGTGACCGCGCGAGCGCGGAGCTGAGATTGGGCGACCGCCATCGGCCTGGACCGCTCCACGTGCGTCTAGTAGGTCAGCAACGTGTGGATCTGGAAATCGCCGAGCTTCTCGCGGCCGTTGAGCCCGGTCAGCTCGACCATGAACGAGAGCCCGGCGATCTCACCGCCCAAGCGCTGCACGAGCTCGATCGTCCCCTGCACCGTGCCCCCGGTGGCCAGCAGGTCATCCACGATCAGCACCCGCTGGCCTGGTTGGATCGCGTCCTTGTGGATCTCCAGGGTCGCGGTGCCGTATTCGAGGTCGTACTCGACCTCGATCGTCTCCGCCGGCAGCTTTCCGAGCTTCCTGACCGGAACGAACCCGGCGTGGAGCTGATAAGCCAGCGGAGCCGAGAAGATGAAGCCGCGCGATTCCATGCCCACTACCAGGTCGACGCTGGAATCCTTCACCTGATCGGCCATTCGATCGATCACTTGCCGAAACGCGTCGGGGTCCTTGAGAAGCGTGGTGATGTCGTAGAAGAGGATCCCCGGCTTCGGAAAGTCCGGGACCTCGCGGATCTTGGCGCGCAGGTCGTCGGCCGAGCTGACGGTCACGTGGGGGCACTCCTGGGGAGGCTGCGGTTCAGTGCGCGGCTGAGTCTAGACCGATGGCGTGGGCCGGGCAACGATCAGGCCGGCCCCGCGGGCTGGGCCTTTGGGCCGCCCGGTCGCGTCGCCGCGACGGCTAGGGCGGCGGTTCCCCACATTGCGATGGGTGGACCGTTACGGGGTGGCAGGCCGCGAATCTCCGTCAGATTCTCATGGGTGGACCGTTACGGGGTGGCAGGCCGCGAATCTCCGTCAGATTCTCATGGGTGGACCATTAGAATGCCGGGCGGGCCTTGCAAGACGTCTCGTGGTTCGGTTTCGTGCTCAGCAGACTCGGCTGCGTTGCGCATCTGTTATCTAACGGTCCCCCGGTGCAAGTTTGGGAGGGGAGACTGCCCGGATGTGCTGGCTATGCGTCGCTGCCAGCCAACCTTCGGAGGACGGTCTGCAGGACACCGCCATTGGCGAAGTAGCGGACGTCGATCTCCCCGTCCAGGCGGGCGATCGCCCTGAATTGCCGCTCGCCGCCCTTCTCGTCCCGGACGGCAACGGTCAGCTCCTGCCGCGGCCACAGCGGGTCGGAGATGCCCTGAATGGTGAATGTCTCCCGGCCCGTGAGCCCCAGCGAGGCAGCGTTCTCGCCCGTCTTGTACTGAAGCGGCAGGATCCCCATCCCCACCAGGTTGGACCGATGAATCCGCTCGTAGCTCTCCGCGATGACCGCGCGCACCCCCTGCAGGAATGGGCCCTTGGCGGCCCAGTCGCGTGAAGATCCCGACCCGTATTCCTTCCCGGCGAGCACGACCAGCTGCGTGCGTTCCGATGCGTAGCGTTCGGCCGCGGCGTAGATGCTCATCCGCTCGCCAGAGGGCAGGTGCTCGGTAACATTCCCTTCCGCATCGGGCGTGAGCAGGTTCCGCAGCCGGATGTTGGCAAATGTGCCACGCACCATCACCTCGTGGTGCCCGCGCCGGCTCCCGTACGAGTTGAAATCGCGCGGGTCGACGCCGCGCTCGACCAGCCACTCTCCGGCGGGCGAGGTGCGGGCGATGCTTCCCGCAGGGGAGATGTGGTCGGTCGTCACGCTGTCGCCCAGCATCACCAGGACGCGCGCGTCGACGACGTCCGGGACGGGCTCAGGCTCGAGGGAGATTCCCTCGAAGAACGGCGGACGCGCGACGTAGGTGCTGGCTGGATCCCAGGCATAACGATCACCGGGTGGCACCGGCAGCGACGTCCAGCGCTCATCGCCATCGAAGACCGATGCGTAGTTGCGCGTGAAGACCTCGGATCGCACCCGTCGCAGGACAACGTCGGCGATCTCCTCGGGGCTCGGCCACAGGTCGACGAGGTAGACCGGGTTGCCGTCCGGACCCACGCCAAGCGGCTGGTTGGTGAGGTCGACGTCGATGCGGCCGGCCAGCGCGAAGGCCACCACGAGGGGCGGGGAGGCCAGGTAGCTGGCGCGGGCCAAGGGATGGATCCGTCCTTCGAAGTTCCGGTTGCCAGAGAGGACCGCGACGCCAACGAGCTCGTTCGATTCGACTGCAGCCGCGATGGGTTCCGCCAGCGGCCCGGAGTTGCCGATGCAGGTCGTACAGCCGTAGCCAACCAGATCGAAGCCGAGCGCCTCGAGCGGCGCCATCAGGCCGGCATCGGTCAGGTAGTCGGTGACCGCCCGAGAGCCCGGCGCAAAGGAGGTCTTGACCCATGCCGGCGTGCGCAGGCCGAGCTCGACCGCCCGCTTGGCGACGAGCCCAGCCGCCACCATCACGTTCGGATTGCTCGTGTTCGTGCAGCTCGTGATGGCGGCGATCAGGACCGATCCCGAGCGGAGCTCGAATTGCTCGCCGTCCATCTCGACCTGGACCGGCTTGTAGTCGAGCTCCAGAGGCGCCGTGGCGACCGGCGCCGGCGCTGGCTCTATTGCGGGCTCGTGAACGTCACCCAAGCCTCCTGCCCGGGCGTCATGGCTCGGCGCGTCGCTCGCCGGGAAGGATTCCTCGCTCGCCTCCGACACGCGGTCGGGTGCCGGGACGAGGCCATCGGCGAAGGCTGTCCGGAAGTTGTCACGCAGGTCGCGAAGCGCGACACGGTCCTGCGGTCGCCGCGGACCGGCCACGGATGGGACCACCTCACCCAGGTCCAGGCTCAGCGACTCGGAGAAGGCAGGCTCCGGCGAGGCATCGGTCCTGAACAGGCCCTGCTCCTTGGCGTATGCCTCGACGCGGTCGACCACGTCCTCCGGCCGCCCGGTCATGCGCAGGTAGCGAAGCGTCTCGTCGTCGATCGGGAAGAGCGTGGCGGTGGCCCCGAACTCTGGGCTCATGTTGCTGATCGTGGCCCTGTCGGCGACCGAGAGGCGGGATAGGCCCGCCCCGTGGAACTCCACGAACTTGCCGACGACACCGTGCTTACGCAGCATCTCGGTCACGGTCAGGACCAGGTCCGTCGCGGTCGACCCGGACGGCAGCTCGCCGTCCAGGCGGAATCCGACCACTACCGGCAACGGCTGGTAGAGAGGCTGGCCGAGCAGGGCCGCCTCCGCCTCGATGCCCCCGACGCCCCAGCCGACCACGCCAAGCCCGTTGATCATGGTCGTGTGCGAGTCCGTCCCGATCAGTGTGTCGGGGAAGGCGGTCAGCTCGCCGGACGCGTCGGGTCGCGCGCTGACGACGTCCGCCAGGAACTCCAGGTTCACCTGGTGGACGATGCCGGTCCCGGGCGGAACAACACGGAAGTTGCGGAAGCCCTGCTGCGCCCAACGCAGCAGCGCGTAGCGCTCGCCATTGCGCTCGTACTCGCGCTCGACGTTGATCAGGAAGGCCGCCTCCGTCCCGTATTGGTCGACCTGCACGGAGTGGTCGATCACCAGGTCAGCGGGGACCAGCGGGTTGATGCGAGCCGGATCGCCGCCCATCTCGGCCATGGCGTCGCGCATGGCGGCCAGGTCGACGACGCACGGAACGCCGGTGAAGTCCTGGAGGATGACTCGCGCCGGCATGAATGGAAGCTCGTACTCGCCGGGGTTCGCCGGGTCCCACGTGGCCAGCGCTCGAATGTCGTTGGCATCTACCAGTCCAGCGCTTGAGGCGGCGTGCCGCAGCATGTTCTCGAGCAGGACCTTGACGGTGAACGGCAGTCGCGCGAGGTCTGGCACGCCCGCCGCGTCGAGCCGGTGGTACGCATAGGACCGATCGCGCACGCCAAGCGTCGCGCGCGAGGCGGCGGGGTCGACCGCGGGGGACGGACCGGACATGGGATGCGCCTCCTTCGTATCCGCGCCTGTCAGGCGCGGCGTTCGTCGAGATCGGCGCCGGACGGGTGCGCCCGTCCCGGGTCGAGAATTGTTGTTCAAGTATACGACCAGCGGTCCGATGTCCAGCCCCAGCGGACCTTTCGTCGGCTAGCATGGCGATCGTGCTTCCGGGCGTGGGCCGTACGCGAGAGCCGCTGATCCGGCCGATCCCGGCGCTGGGGGGCGCGCCGTTCCGCCTCTTTCTGACGAGCTTCACGCTCCTCTTCGTCGAGCTCATCCTGATTCGCTGGATTCCGGCTCTCGTCACCTACGTCGGGTTCTTCAGCAACTTCGTGCTGATGGCCAGCTTCCTGGGGATTGGCCTCGGCATCCTCCTCGGGCGCAGGCAAACGCGACTACCGGCCTCGCCGTTCCCGTTTCTTCTGCTGGCGACCGTGCTGCTGATCACGACGGCGCAGCTGAACATCCAGGTTCGATCCAGCAGCGAAATCTTCTTTGGACTCGCGGAAAGCCACGCGGCCGACGCGAACTTCCTGGTCTTGCCCCTCATCGTTGTCCTCGTGGTGGCGCTGATGGCGGCGCTCGCCCTGCCGCTGGGGGGGCTGCTGCGGAGCATGCCGCCACTCAAGGCATACGCCATCGACATCGCCGGCTCGATGGCCGGCATCGCGGCGTTTGCCGGGGTCTCCCTGCTTCAGACGCCCCCGGGTGTCTGGTTTGCGATCGTGGGCCTGCTCCTGCTGCTACTGGCTCTCGGACGCGGGCCGACGGTGTGGTCGGTGGTCGCCGGGCTGGCGATGCTCGCGGCCATCGCGGGCGGATTCGTCCATCGAACGACCGCGACCGAGAGCTGGTCCCCGTACTACCGCATCGACGTGCGGCTGGTCGGAAAGGGCATCGAGCACATCAGCGTCAACGGGATCCCGCACCAGGCGATGGTGCCCGTCGGTTCGCCTGGCTCTGGACCGTGGTACGAGCAGGTCTACGCCTGGTTCCCGGGCCAGTCATTCAAACGGGTCTTGATCGTCGGCGCAGGCAGCGGGACCGATACGGCCCACGCCCTGGCTCACGGGGCAGCGCGAGTCGATGCGGTGGAGATCGATCCCGCGATCCTGGCCCTGGGCAAGAAGCTCAACCCGGACAAGCCCTACTCGGACCCTCGCGTTCACACCTACGTCAACGACGGACGAGCTTTCCTGCGAACGAGCACCGACCGCTACGACCTCGTCATCTTCGCGCTTCCCGATTCGCTCACGCTGCTCAGCAACACCGCGCACATCCGCCTGGAGTCCTTCCTCTTCACCGTCCAGGCGTTCGAGTCGGTCCGCGACCACCTGACCCCGCACGGCGTCTTCGTCCTCTACAACAGCTACCGCCAACCCTGGCTGGTCACCAAGATCGGCTCGCAGCTGACCGCGGCGTTCGGGAGCCCACCCATCGTCCGTCTCTACCGGGCGAGCCAGGCGGCCTTCGCCGCCGGTCCGTTGGTGGCCGACAGCGGTGGTCGGCCACGCGCCGGCCGCGCGGACCCGCTGCCCAGGAGCGGTTCACCGCGGCCGACCAACGCCACCGACGACTGGCCGTTCCTGTATCTGCGCGTCCCGTTCATCTCGCGCTTCTACCTCGCCACACTTGGGTTTCTGCTGGCCGTCTCGGTGGCGGGGGTTTGGCTCGTCAGTCGCCGCACAGGACCGGTCCTCCCAACCTTCAGCCCGCACTTCTTCGTCCTCGGAGTGGCCTTCCTCCTTCTCGAGACGAAGAGCCTCGTGAGCTTCTCGCTCCTGTTCGGCTCGACGTGGATCGTGAACGCGCTCGCCTTCTTTGCAATCCTGGCCAGCGTGCTGCTCGCCATCGGCGTCACTGCCTGGTTGCGGCCACGTCACTCGTGGCCGTTCTACATCGGTCTGTTCATCGCGCTCGCGATTGCCTTCCTGCTCCCACCCGAGCGGTTGCTGCTCGATCCGCCGGCCCTGCGCTACGCGCTGGCGGCGGTGGTGGCCTTCGCCCCGGTCTTCTTCGCCAATCTGGTCTTCACCTATTCATTCCGCGACGTTCGCGCCGCCGACATGGCCTTTGCCAGCAATCTGCTCGGCGCAATGGTCGGCGGCGTGCTGGAGTACCTGGCCCTGATCACCGGGTACCGGCTCCTGGTGCTCCTCGTGGGCGCCCTCTACCTGCTGGCCTATCTGCTCGCGCGATGGCGAGTCCTCGGCGATCGTCAGCTGGAGCCGGCAGGCGAGCAGGCCCCTCGCCAGGCATCGGCAGAAGTGGCCGCTTAGGCTTAGCGATCGTCGCGAAGGCGGCTGTACGTGACGAGGTCGTGGTAGCCACCGGCGCGAAACTGGGAGCCGCGCGCGATCCCCTCCCGCGTGAATCCCGCCTTAGCGAGGCTGCGCTGCTCGGCGACATTCTCGACGTCGGTCTGCGCCTCCACCCGATTCACGGTCGTGTTCGCGAAGAGCCAATCGGTCAGCTGACGTTGAGCCTCCGTGCCAAATCCACGGCCGCGGGCCTCCGGACGCAGCTCGATGCCGATGTTCCACGCGTCCGACCCCGGGTTCGGCCCGTAGCGCACCACGTGCCATCCGACCGTGCCGATCGGAGCGGCGTCTGACATGCGCTCGACGATGAGCACGCCGTTGTGCTCGTTGCGCAGGGGCCCTGACCTGAGGACCTCGCGGGGCGCCGGATTGGGTGCCTCCCCGAAGTCGTTGAATGCGCTCCTGGCGGCCTCGTCCTGTCCCCACGTATCGAGGAGGTCAGCATCGGCGAGTGTCACGTCGCGCAGCCGTATCCGCGGGTCGGCGGTCACAGGCCGGCCACTCCCCCCGCGAGCGCGGTCAGGACCCGCGTTGCCACGTCGACTCCGTCGTGGCCGGCGGCCACCGGGATCCGCACCTGGTTCGAGCCCGCCACCGGCCGAAATCCGGCAAGCGTGAGCGCGCTGACGACCTGCTGCCGAGCGTAGCGGGCCCACTTGAGCGTCACACGCCCTGGCTCGACCCGCACCTCGGGAACACCGGCCGCCTCGGCGGCCATGCGCACCGTTACCGCCGTGAACAAGCCCTCCACCGGCCCAGGAATCGGTCCGAAGCGATCGCGCAACTCCGCGCGCAACGCCTCGGCATCGGCTTCCGAGCGGATGCCCGCGAACCGGCGGTAGACCTCGAGCTTGGCACCGGAGTCCTGGACGTACTCGTCCGGCAGATACGCCGAGCCGGGGAGGTCGAGGCGTACGGCGGCTGGCTCAGGGATCG
>VBKA01000122.1 GCA_005879815.1 Chloroflexota bacterium | reverse complement strand
TCCTGTTGCGCCTCACCACCGCTGCGATCCTGCTCTTCATCTATCTGCCGATCGTGCTGATCGTGGTGTATGCGTTCAACACCAGCCGCGTCCCGACCTGGCCACCGGCCGGGTTCACGCTCGAGTGGTTCGGCAGAGCCGCGCAGAGCAGCGAGATCCGAGCGTCGCTGTCGCTCTCGATCCAAGCAGCGATCGGGGCGACCCTGGTGGCTCTCGTGCTTGGCACGCTCGCCGCCTTCGCGGTGCATCGGTTCTCCTTTTTCGGTCGGGAGACCGTCAGCTTCCTGGTCATTCTGCCCATCGCCCTGCCAGGCATCGTGACGGGCATCGCGCTGGCCACCGCCTTCAAGACCATCGGCGTGCAATTCGGGCTGCTCACCATCGTCGTCGCGCACGCCACCTTCTGCGTGGTGACCGTCTACAACAACACCATCGCCCGCCTCCGGCGAACCTCGCGCAGCCTCGAGGAGGCATCCATGGATCTCGGCGCGGACACGTGGCAGACGTTCCGCCATGTCACCTTCCCGAACCTGCGGACCGCGCTCCTCGCGGGCGGGCTGCTTGCCTTCGCTCTGAGCTTCGACGAGATCATCGTCACGCTGCTGGTGGCCGGGCCGCAGCAGACACTCCCCATCTGGATCTTCAACAACTACCTGCGCCCCAACCAGGCACCAGTCGTCAACGTCGTCGCGCTGCTGGCCATCGCGCTCTCCGTCGTTCCGGTCTATCTCGCGTCGCGCATTAGCTCCGAGGCTGCGGGCGTCCCTCGCTGAGGTCCGGCGAGGGACTAGCCCAACTGGGGGTTATGCACGAATCAGGCGTGGCCCTATGCTGTCGCCGGCGGATCCTGTCAGGGGGAGCCGCGACAGGAGGGAATCGTGATCTCGGACTCCGTGCCCGCCCAAACACCCGAGCCACAATCAACCGGCGGCGAACCGTCCATCACTCCGGCGCCGCGTCCGCGTTGGCTCATCCCGGCAGCCGCGGCCGTGCTCGTGCTCGCGGCTGCAATTGGCGTCGTCGTGGGCCTCACGCTCACCAACCAACGCGCCGGGGCTGGCGCGGCGGGAGCCGCCTCCTATGTGCCGGCAGAGGCGTCGGTGTACTACGAGATCCGCTTCGATCCGTCCGTCCAGCAGCGCGCGAACCTGCGCGCCTTCCTGGGGCACTTCTCTAAGCTCGACCCGGATAAGTACCTGACCGATGAGCTCGACCAGCAGCTCGACAGCATGAGCCCGCAGGCATCCGGGGCATACCGCTACTCGACCGATGTCAAGCCGTGGTTCGATGGAACCGTCGCGGTGGCGCTCATTGGATATCCCTCGATGGTGCCTCAAACGCCGTCCGCCACCGTGCCTCGCATTCCCGAAGCGCTCGTCTTCGCCGGCGTGAACAACGCGAGCGCAGCGAACTCCCTCAACGATCGGATCCGGGCGGATGCGGCCAACAAGGGCGCTACCGTGAGCGCGACCGCACATGGTTCCGCCACGATATGGTCAGTCGAGATCCCGGTTTCCTCTGTTGGCAGCCCGCCAACCTTCGCCTGGACGATCACCGGCAACGAGGTGATGGCGGGCACCAGCGTCGACCTCGTCGGTCGTGCGCTCGACGTGCACGCAGGGGCGCCGAGCCTCGAGAATCGCCAGGAGTTCCGCGACGGCCTGGCGAGGCTGCCCGCGGATCGCGTCGGCCTCTTCTCCGTCGATACCGCACCGATTGTGGCGCAGATCACCAAGGACGTCGCAGCGGTCAACCCAAGCCTCACGCCCCTTGTGCAGGGCTTGAACGCCACGCCGCAGGGCTTTGTCGTTGAGGCAGCTCGGTTCGAGGCGGACCGGTTCGTGATCGACGCCACCGCGAGCATGTCCGCCGCGCTGCCGCCCAACCTCGACCCGGGGCTCCTTGCCCTCGTGCCTGGCGATGCGCTCTTCTACACAGAGGCCTTCGATGCCGGAACGGGTCTCGCGAACGTCGTCAACGTCATGAAGGCGACGATCACGGCGGGCGGCGGCAGCAGCTCGGCGCAGGTCGACCAGCTCGAGCAGGTTCTCGGCGGGGATTTGGGATCGTTCGTCTCCTGGATGGGGGACACCGCGCTCGTGGCGGGGGAGACGTCCGGCGCTCCCTATGCCGGGCTGATCATCACGCCCAAGGACAGCGCCCAGGCGCGAACCAAGCTCCTGCAGATCCAGGGCCTCATCCAGCTCAGCCAGGCTTCCGGGGGACCAAAGGTCACCGTCTCCGAGGCGGAGCACCATGGATCGACGATTACGACGATTCACGTGGACGCTGGTGCGACGACGCCGAGCTGGGCGACCACCTACCAGTACACCGTTTCGGACAGCCGCGTGGTGATCGGCGTCGGCGACACCTTTGTCGCGCGTGTCCTCGACACCGGGCTCGGCACTTCCCTTGGGCAAGACTCACGCTTCTACGCGGCATTGCAGAGCGTCGGCGGCACGCCGAACCGGGGAACCTTCTGGCTCGACCTGGCCGGGCTACGAGCGGCGCTCGAGCCGCTCCTTCCCGCCGAGGCCAAGGCAACCTATCAGTCTGAGGTCCAGCCGTGGGTCGCTCCGTTCGACTATGCGATTGGCGCCGTCCGATCGGACGGGCAGCGGAGCGAGACGCATTTCGCACTCGTGGTGAAGTAGGGCCGCAGGCTTCGACCGCACCGCGAGTGCCGGCCGTGCAGCGGTCTAGGAGCGGTCGCCTTGCGGGGTGCGGCGCGGCCCTGGATGGGTGAGAAGGTCCCTGCGGTCGCCCCAGTGCTTGAGGAACCGATAGAAATTGCGTTTGCTCACCCGGTCGCGCTCTTGCGCGGGCAGTGATGCCCAGCCGCGGTGCTCGTGCAGCCGCAACGGGAGCTCGGCAGTGCGCACGGCACGCCAGCCAGCCGCCCGGACGGCAAAGCTGAAGTCGAGGTCCGCGTTTCGGTAGAAGCGGAAATGGGCGTCGAACAGCCCGACGCTGCGCAGGACCTCCCGTCGCACAGCCAGGCAGTAGCCCTCGATGGCGTCGACCTCTCCCGGCGGCGCCTCGTCGAACTGCCGCAGGTCCCCCGAGCTCACCCCGAACGAGCCGGCAATGCCCACCCGCGGATCCGTGAAGGCCTTCAGCAGGGGAGCCAGGAAGTCACCGGTTGGCTCGACCGAGGTGTCGAGGAGCACGATCACCTGGCCACGGCAGCGGCGCAGGCCGAGGTTCACCGCGTCGGCCCAACCCAGGCGTGCGCTGGTGCTGAGCAGCGATGGCTCGATCTCGAGGTCGACTCGCGCGAGCGACTCGACCGGATCGAAGACGGGCGCGTTGCCCACCACGATCAGCTCCCAGCTGGCGAGCGGAGGATGGCCGCTCAGCCCGCGCAGCAGCCGATCGAGGTCGTCGCCGTGATCGTCCGCGAGCACCACCAGGCTCGCCTCGAGGCTGGGAGCCTCCTCCAGCAGGCTCGCCAGATCCTCCGGTCGGGCGTACGCCACCGATGCATCCGCCGCTTCGGGGAGGGCAGGACGCAGTGCCGTCCCGTCCGGGCCGTCCATGAGCTCCCAGCCCAGGTCCCGAATGCGATCGCGCAGGCGGTCGGCCTCGTCGAAGTTACCCGCCACCCGGGCCTGCGCGCGCTCGGCGACGAGACGGGTCACCTCATCGGGGGCTTGGGTGGGCGTTTGATTCTCCCTCGGGGTTTAGGCGGGACGCCGGCCAGGGAGCGACGCGACCGATCGGCCGCCCGCCGTCGTCACGTTCCAGCTTGTGCGCGCCCGGCTCAGCTGGTTCATACCGGAGACGTGTCACAGGCTCTCCGCCGACCAGGTGACGCTCCACGATCTCTTCCGCGTCCTGCGGAGTGAGGGCCGCGTACCAGATGTCCTCCGGGTAGACCACCGCCATCGGTCCATTGCCGCACTGGCTGAAGCAGCCCGCGTGGTTGATCCGGATCCGCGCGCCCAGTCCGCGAGCCTTGATCGCCGCCTTCAGGGCGGCGTGGACCCCGAGTCCGTCACCGTCGATGGCGGGGCACCACTCACCGCTGGTGCAGACGAAGACGTGGCGTTCGTAGACGGCCATCAGCGAGTGGAAGGTACCCCTGCGGCCCAACCGAAAGTACCGGGTTGAGCGACGGCACCTCAACCTTACTATCCGGTCAGGAACCGCGCCGACCGCACCTAATCGGCGCAGCCATGGAACGAGACAAACGCATGATTGCGAACGAGGTCGGCAGGCTGCTCACGGCGTCGGAAGTCGCCGAGATGCTCCACCTGCACGTCAACACGGTCAAGCGGCTCGGCGACCGAGGGGAGCTGCCCTTCTTCCGCGTCTGCAAGCGCGGTGACCGCCGCTTCCGCTACGACGACGTGCTCGATTTCCTGCGGCGGGCCAAGTAGCAGCCGCTACCGACCGCCATTTGACGCTGGCTCCGGCGCCCACGCCGGGGCGGCACGTCTCCCGCCAGGGGGGCGTGCGACGACCGCCGAGGTGCCGATCTCTCGGCGGTCGTTGCATGTCCATTCATTGCTCTCGGGCATAATGCCCGCCCATGACTGACGAAGCCCGGCTTCGCCTTGCCGAGAGCCGGCGCCTCCTCGATGCCGGTGACATCGACCATGCCACCACGCTCCTGGACCAGCTGACCCGCCAACCCGACCGCGACGTGGCCGGTGAGGCGTGGCTGCTGATCGGTGCGGCCCGCTACCGGACCGATGACGAGGCCGGCGCCCTCGCGGCCTGGCAGGAGGCGGCCAACGCCGGCGGGTCGAACGCCTGGCTCGGTTCGCGGCGGGTGGCCGAGCAGCTGGTCCGCGACGGCAAGCTCGAGGACGCCATTGGAGCCTATCGCGAGGCCGATCGTCGCGCACCGCCTGACGAGCGCGGGCCGATCGCCAACCGCATCGCCTGGCTGCTCAAGGAGACCGGCCACGACTTCGCATCGCGGCGCCAGTTCAACCGCGCCCGCGGGGCGTACGGCAGCTACGCCGCCTACGTGACCTGGGGCTTGATCGCCATCTGCGTGGGCGTCTACGTGATCGACACGGCACTCGCCCGCGGAGCCAACGGCGGCCCGCTCACCCAGGCCT
>VBKA01000134.1 GCA_005879815.1 Chloroflexota bacterium | reverse complement strand
AGCCGATATCTGCCGACGAACACCTCGAGCTTCGGCATCTTCTGGGTCACGCTCCTGGCTCTTACCCTTGGGGCGGGCTGGATCGAGGTCCTTGGCCTGGCTGTCGCGGACAAGGCGACTGGCCCCTCGGTGGGTACGATCAACACGATTCTGGGCGGCGGACTGCTCGGCGGACTGGCGATGATCGCCATCGCCCTGGGCACCGTGGCGGTCAACGCGCTGAACGACTACACCGGGTCGCTCAGCCTGCTCGCGGCAGGGATTCGTGTCCCGCGCGTGGCATCGGCATTCGTGGTGGCCGTTCTGGGCTTCCTGTTCACGCTCTACCTGAATTCCGGGGACTTCGCCGGAAAGTTCGAGGGATACCTGCTCTTCCTCAGCTACTGGATTGCCCCCTGGGCGGCGGTCGTCCTGGTCGACTGGTGGCTGCGAAGACAGCGGCTGGATCCGATGCGGCTCGTCAGTTTCTCCGCCCTGCCCTCAGGCCTCCTTGGCCTGGTCTCGCTGGTGATCGGCTTCCTCGTTTCGCTGCCCTTCCAGCAATCGTCATACGGGGAGGAGCTGCACACCCGATACCCGTTCCTACCGATCAACGTGATCAGCGACAACGTTCTCCACTACGCCGACCTCGCCTATGTCGTCGGTTTTGTGGTGGCGGCGGTCATCTTCTGGGTCGGCTCGCGGATGATGCCGGCGACCTCGCAGGAGCCGATGTAGCGGCGTGACCCTGGCCTGCCCCACCTGCGCCACGGAGAATCCCGCAGGCAATCGTTTCTGCTCCAACTGCGGGACAGAGCTGTCTGCGAGCTGTCGTCGCTGCGGGGCGCCGATCCCCGTCGGCGCGCGGTTCTGCCCAAACTGCGGGGAGCCGGTCGAAGCCGAAGCCGGCCCCGAAGAGCGGAAGATCGCCACGGTGGTCTTCATCGACCTGGTCGACTCCACGCGGCTTGGAGAGCTGCTCGATCCCGAGCGGCTGCGATCGATCCTGCAGGCCTACTTCTCGCTCGTCTCGACCACGGTTCAGGCCTGGGGCGGGACCGTGGAAAAGTTCATCGGCGATGCCGCGGTTGGTGTCTTTGGCGTGCCGCGGGTCCGCGAGGACGATGCGGCCCGCGCCCTCAGCGCCGCCAGCGAGATCGTCGGCCGCATCGGCGGAGTCGCGGCCGACGTCCAACGCCGTCACGGTGTGGACCTTGCCCTGCGCATCGGTGTGAACACTGGCGAGGTGATCACCCCGACCGAGGTGCGCCCCGACCGGCCCATGGTGACCGGGGACGCCATCAACGTCGCCGCGCGCCTGCAGGCCGCTGCCGAGCCGGGATCCGTCCTCGTCGGGGAGCGGACGCAGCACGCGACCCGAACCGCGTTCGCCTTCGGCGAGCCGGCCGAGCTGCACCTGAAAGGGAAGGAGCAGCCCGTCGTCGCCTACCCGCTCATCGGACCCATTGCCGGGGCGGTGGAAGCCGGGCCGGCGCGCAACCTTCAGGCGAGGGTCGTCGGCCGCGATCGCGAGCTCTCCATCGTCGAGACCCTGCTCGATGAGGTCGTCGAGGGCCGGATGCCGCGCCTGGCGATGGTCTATGGCGACGCCGGCGTGGGCAAAAGCCGCCTGGTGGCCGAGGTCGTGGCGCGGGCGGGGACAGAGCGAGGCGATCTGCAGGTCCTCCGCGGACGGTGCCCCGCCATTGGGCAAGGCGTTACTTATTGGCCGCTGGCAGAGATCGTCCGGGGCGCATGTGGCATCTCGCTGGACGAGGCGGCGGACGAGGCTCAGGCCAAGCTGAAGACGCGAGCGGGTGAGCTGCTCAGTGCCGCCGGCCTCTCGGCTACCGACGTCGAGGGCACGATCTATGCCCTGGCGACCACCGCCGGGATCGCACTGCCGGACAACCCTCTCGACCGCAGTCGACCGGTTGCGGTGGTCACCGAGCTCGCTCGGCGCTGGCCGCAGTTCCTCTCGGCCTGCGCAGTCGCCGGACCGGTCGCGGTGGTCATCGAAGACCTGCACTGGGCGAGCGACCAGGTCGTCGCCATGGTCGAGCGACTCGTCTCCCGGGCAACCGGGCCAATGTTGCTGCTGGCCACGGCGCGCCCCACCTTCGCCGAGGCGCACCCCTCGTTTGCGTCCGGGCTGAGCGAGGCGACATCGGTCTCCCTTCGCCCCTTGAGCCGTGCACACAGCACCGAGCTGATCGCAGACCTGCTGGCGGCGACCGAGCTCCCAGAGCCCATGCGTGACCAGATCCTGGATACGGCCGAGGGCAACCCGCTCTTCGTGGAGGAGATCGTCAGCCGCCTCATTGAGGCCGGAGCGCTTAGGCTGCACGAAGGCCGCTGGCGGGCCGAGGGGGATGGCCACGCCGTCGTCCTGCCCGACACGATCAATGGGCTGCTCACGGCGCGGATCGACGCGCTTCCGGAGATCGAACGCCGCGTCCTCCGCGAAGCGTCTGTCGTGGGGCGCATCTTCTGGGAGGAGCCGCTCGTCAACGCCGTGGGCGGTCAGCAGGTCGCCACCGAGCTGGATGGCCTCGAGCGGCGAGGCCTGATCCTGATGCGACCCACGTCGAGCCTCGGCGACAACGTCGAGTACGCGTTCAAACACGCCCTGATCCGTGACGTGGCATACGCCGGTCTGCCGATCGCCCGCAGGTGCCGCGCCCACGCGGCGGTCGGGGCGTGGCTTGCGGAGCTTAGCCACGACCGCCCGGAGGAGCTCGCGGAGCTCGTCGCCCAGCACTATCGCACCGCGCTCGGTGAGGGGGCAGTGCTCGCCTGGCCGGATGCCGGGGACGAGCTGGCCGAGGTCCGCCGCCGCGCCAGGCTGGCCTTCCTGGCGGGCGGTGCAGCCGCGCGCAAGCGCTTTGCCATCGACCAGGCGGCCGAGCTCCACCAGCTGGCGGCTGACCTCGCGACGGACGACGACGAGCGGGCGACCGCCCTGGAGGAACTGGGGGACGACTACGACGCCGGCTACGACGGCGATCATTCCGTCCCGGCGTGGGAGCAGGCCATCGCCCTGCGACAGACTCTCCCCGACGCCGGCGCGGCCGTGCCGCGCATGGCCATGAAGGCGGCCCGCATGGGTGCGGTCCGCTGGGGCGGATTCTCGACGCCCATGGAGCCGGATGCGATCGACCGGCATGTGGAAACTGGCCTTGCCGCGGCGCCCGACGCGGCCACACGTGCGTGGCTGCTGATGCTGCGCGCCGCGGCGGGCCTCCGCTGGGTGGCGTTCCATCGCACGGATCCGGTCGATCTCGAGGAGCGCGTCCGCGGCGGTGAAGCTGCCGCGAAGTATGCCCGCGACAGCGGCGACGAGTCGCTGCTTGCCAATGCCCTCCGGATGGTGGGTGCGCTCCTGATGGCCAACGAAGACGTTGCGCGCGGCCTCGAGGTGATGAAGCCCATCCTGGCGATGGCACCGCAGATTGCCGACCCGCGCGAGCGCCACCTGATGACGATCGAGACGGCGAACAGCTTCGCCTGGTCGGGCGGTCAGGCCGAGGCCATGATCCCGGTGCTCGAGGAGGCCCTGCTGCTGGGACGGGAGCTGCGGGTGCACGATCTCTGTCACTCGACGTCGACGCTCATGAACGCGTTGTACCTCGCCGGAAGATGGGAAGAGATTCCCGGCTACCTCGACGAGCACATCAGAACCTTCAGGATCGACGAGGCGGGGACCACCTGTCCGTTTGCGCTTGGCGGGTTCCAGCTGGGCGCGGTGGTGCTCGCTCAGCGTGGCGAGATGGAGCGAGCGCAAGAACTGGCCGGCGAGATGCCGAAGAGCGAGGCGCCCGTCGGCCTTGTTGAAGGTCTGCAGGCTATGGCCGCCAACGCGCTCGGGGATCCATCGTCGGGGCGCTCGATGGCCGAGCGCGTGCTGGCCACTGGTGCCCGCAACTTCGCCGAGGAGCCACCGGTCGAGATGGTTGCCATGCTCGACGCACTGGTCGCGCTCGAGGACTGGGATGCGCTTCGCGCCTTCCTACCAGAAGCTCGCAGACGCGCGGCCGAGCTGGTGCTTGTCGGCCCGAGCACTGATCGCGCGGAGGGTCTGGCAGCTGGCGCAGGCGGCGACATCCCGCGGGCTCAGGAGCTGCTGCAGGCGGCCATCGCCGGCTTCGAGCCGATCTCCCCGTTCGAGACGGCGCGAACCCGCGAGGCACTAGCCTCGCTGAACCCTGACCATCGGGATGAGCTCCTGACCGAGGCACTCGCCGCATACGAGCGCCTGGGCGCCAGGCCGCACGCGGATCGGGTCCGCGCGTTGATCCCCGCCTAGCGGCGGCGGGCCTCCGACGCGCGCTTCCGGCCGCGACCTCGGCGAGGCGGTGGGGCCGCGCCGCGTTCCCAGACCGCGACGTCGTGGGCGAAGAGGACCCGAATCGGCTCGTAGGCCTCGAGACGCGCCATCCACTCCGGATAGCCCGCTGGGTGCGGCCAGCCAGTTCGCTCGAGCTGCCAGGCGAGCTGGGCCGCAGCGAACTCCGAGGTGGTGTTGAACGACTGGCCGGCCAGCGCAATCCGGCCGTGGTCGGTGTCGACGATCAGCGTCTGGTGGCCGTCGGTGTGGCCGGGCGTCGGGATGACCCGCAGGCCGGGCCAGATCTCCGCTTCGCCGTCGAGCAGCTCGTAGGTCGCGTCGGCGAACTCGACCACGATCGGCATCGTGTAGTCGGGCTCGTGGGCTGCGGCGTATTCGGTGCGCTGGGCGAAGATCGGGCGCTTCGCGAAGTGGCGGTTGCCGCCGGAGTGGTCGAAGTGCAGGTGGCAATTGGCGACGGCGGCGATCTCATCGGTCTTCACACCAAGGCGCTTCAGCTGAGCGTCCACCGGCCAGGGGACGGGATGGTAGTAGGCCTCCGTCTCGGGGTCGGCCTTCGCAAGGCCGGTGTCGAAGAGAAAGAGACCGCGCCCATGGCGAATCAGGTAGGCGCACACGCTGATGGCCTGGTCGGAGAGCGGATCGCCTGGGCGATCCGGCATGGTGAAGTAGCCGAGATCCAGCCGGGCGATGTCACGAAGCGTAACCACCCTGTGATGGTAGGGATCGAAAGCTCGAGGGAGAAATCGATGAAAAC
>VBKA01000133.1 GCA_005879815.1 Chloroflexota bacterium | reverse complement strand
GCCGATGAACGCCCGCAGCGTGCGGACCGAGGGTCCGAACGAGTCGAACTCGTCCACACGGAGACCATCGGGCTCATAGGCTCGCTCGAAATCCGGGAAGTGGCGTAGCAGCTCGTCGACGGTGGCGGGCTCAACGGCGTCGTCGATGCGAGCCCGCGCATCTACGTCCGAGGCGTTGAAGCGCTTCTGCCAGACCGATGGCAGCGTGATGACGACGTCCCCGCCGATCAGCTCGGACCAGTGCAGATGGTGCCGAATGGCCGCGGCGAGGAGACGGGCACGGTAGCCACGTTCCTGGAAGGTGCGGTACGCGCGCTTGAAGACGGCGATTCCCGACCAGGGCAACGCCGACGGATGCGAGACGATCCCGTCCCGCTCGGTCAAGACCCGGAGCCAGTCCTCGAGCCGTCCCATCATGATGGTGACGACCGGTCCCATGCGATCGATTGGCAGGCCTTGCTCCTCGCGGCGCCGCAGGCCACGCTCAACCGCTTCGGCCGCCGCCACCGCCTGCGCAACGCTGAAGCTCACCGTCGCGTTGATGCTCACGCCGCGAGCGGTCGCCTCCTCGATGCCGGCGATCCCGGCCGCCGTGGCCGGGAACTTGACGATGACGTTCGGCGCGAGGGCATCGAAGCGGAGGGCCTGGTTGAGCATGCGGTCGGCCGAGCGGAACGACGTCGGGTCCGTCTGGATCGAGAGGCGGCCCTGGCGGCCCCGGTGGACGTCGAAGGCGGGTTCCAGGAGCTTCGCGCCGCGCGCGCTCATCTCTTCGACGATCGCCCACGCCAGGTCAACCTCCGTCCAATCAGGCTGCTCCACGGCCAGGGCGCGTGTCCGATCTGACCAGTGCGCCGGGTCCTTCTTCCAGTTGTCGACGACGATCGTGGGGTTTGCGGTCGCGCCGACAGCTCCGAACGCAATCGCATACTCGAGCTCATCGACGGCACACGAGTCGTTCCAGATGTCGGTGGGCGTTTGGGCGATCATGCGAGCCAGGGGGCTCAGCTGGCGGGTCTGCATCGCAAGCCTCTCTCCTGAAGGTGAGTAGCGAGGGCGTTGGAGGCCGGGCCATCGTACCGCTGGGCGGGCCCACGCGGCGAGCCGCCGCCCCCTGTTCTATTCCCATCGGCGTCCGCGCCTGCTATCCTCGGCGCCGCCCTCCATGCAAACGTTTGCCAGCCTGCGGCCGATCCGGCTGCTGAGGTATCAAACGTGGCCATACAGGACCGCGCATCGCCCGCTTCTGTCCACGTCGACGACGCGCCGCGGCGCCTCTCGGGTGCGCAGATCGTCATCGAGTACCTCGTGCGCCAGGGAGTTCCCTATGCGGTCGGCATTCCCGGCCACGGCTCCTGGGTCCTGACCGACGCGCTGCTCGACCGCGCGGACGCGATTCGCACGATCCAGGTCATGCACGAGCAATCGGCCGTCCACCTGGCCGATGGCTTCTATCGCGTGTCGGGCCTGCCGCTCCTCGCCTTCACGAGCATCGGCCCGGGCGCGACCAACACGGTGATCGGCATGGCGACGGCCTATGTCGACAGTACCGCTGTGATGCTGATGACCGGCTCGGCGCACACCTACCTGCGTGGCCACGCCCTGCTCCAGGAGGTCGAGCGCCGGCATGTCGCCGATAACGCGCGCATCTTCGAGCCGGTCGTGAAGGAGTGGTGGAACCCGACTCGCGTCGACGAGCTCCCTTTCGTGCTCCATCGTGCATGGAACCAGATGCGTTCGGGCCGGCCCGGGCCGGTCCTCCTTGACCTCCCAATGGACGTGCAGGCGGAATCTGCGGACGTTCGGATTCCCATCCCGGAGCAACGCGAGGCAAGGAGCGGTCCTCGGCCGGCCGCCGACGAGGTCGAGCGTGCGGCCGCGATGCTGCGCGGGGCGGAGCGTCCGGTGCTGGTGGCCGGCGGCGGCGTGGTGACGGCGAACGCGTCGGCGGAGCTCACGGCGCTGGCCGAACGACTCGGCGCTCCGGTCGTCACGACCTGGATGGGCAAGGGAGCCATCGACGAGACGCATGAGCTTTCCGCCCAGACGATCGGCGACACGGCGTCGACCTGTGGGAATGCCCTGGCGGCCACGGCCGACGTGATCCTCTCGGTCGGCTGCCGGTTCACCGACTGGTCGGCCTCTTCGTATCGTCGCGGGGTCACGTTCGCCATCCCGCCCACCAAGCTGATCCAGGTGGACGTCGATGCTCGTGAGATCGGGAAGAACTACCCGGTCAGCGTTCCGCTGCTGGGGGACGCGCGCGAGGCGCTGAAGGACCTCCTGGACGCCCTTGGGCCCGCCGCGGATGGATCGGCCCATCGGCAGACGTCTTATTTCGAGGAGATCCAGCGGCAGAAGCAATCCTGGTTCGAGCAGGTCGACATCCTGTCCGGGAGCGAGGCGACACCCATGACCATGGCCCGTGCCGTTCGCGAGGTGCAGCTCGCCACTCGCCCTGACGCGATCGTGGTCACCGGCGCAGGGCTTCCCCAGGGAATGGTCAAGCAGCGATGGGTGTCTCGCATGCCGCGGACGCACATCACCTCCGGCGGGTTCTCGAGCATGGGCTTCACCCTGCCGGCCGCGATCGGGGCGCAGCTGGCGGCGCCCGATCAGCAGGTCGTCGCGGTCTGCGGTGACGGTGACTTCCTGCAGACGATGCAGGAGCTCGCGTCGCTGGTGATGCTTGGCGTGCCGGTGTGCGTGGTGATCCTCGACAACTCCGGCTGGATCAGCATCAAGGGCGGTCAGCAAGCGTTCTTCGGGCGGACGAATGCCACCGACTTCCACCGGCCCGATGGCTCTGTCTATTCGCCGGACTTCGCGGCCATCGGCCGCGCATTCGGGCTGCAGGCCGAGCAGGTACGCGACCCATACGCTGTCCGTGACGCGGTGGCACGCGGCCTCGCCGCGGGCGGCCCATCGCTCGTCGCCATCACTGTTGACCGCGACCTTGCGGTTGCCGGCCCGGACAAGACCGGATGGTGGGACGTGCCGATCCCCGAGTACCACCCCGAGCAACGCGCCGCGCAGATCGAGGGTCGCGCGGAGGAGCAGACTTCATGAGTCGCGCCGCGCCGGCACGAGCGCCCGCATCCGAGGAACAAGGTGTCTCGCCGCTCTCCGCGGCGCCGATCGGCGTGGTGCCCATCCTGTGGAACAACGCCGACCTCCCGGAGCTGACGCCTGCGGTTCCGTACAGCCAGGTGCTCGACGAGATCGCTCGTCTGGGATACGAGGGGACCCAGCTGGGCGTCGGCTTCCCGCGCGGAGCCGAGCTCGCCGGCGAGCTCGCGCGTCGCGGGCTGCGCCTTGCGGAGGTGTACACGGCGCTGCCCTGTGACCGCTCAGGCCCGCGGCCGGACGCGGGGAAGGTCGCGCGGGAGGCGCTCGCCGAGCTGCACGCCGCAGGCGGGGACGTGCTCGTCGTCGCATTGGCGCTCAGCGAGGATCGCGATGCGTGGGTGGGACGGGCAGACGCAGCGCCCGGACTGACCGATGCGGGCCTGCGCGCACTGGGTGCGCTGCTCGATGAGCTCGGCGCAGACGCTGCCGAGCTCGGTCACGCCATTGCATTCCATAACCACGGCGGAACCTACGTGGAGACGCCGGAGGAGCTCGATCGGCTGGCGGCGGTCACGTCGCCGAGTAGCGTGGGCCTGTGCCTCGACGTCGGACACGCGACCCTGGGTGGCGGCGATGCCCCGTCGATGATTCGACGTCATGCGGATCGTGTCGTCCATGTGCATCTCAAGGACGTGGCGGCAGGACCACTCGAGGCACTGCGCGCGGGGCGGCTGAGCGGATTCGTGGCTGCCTTGCGCGCGCGAATCTTCGTTCCGCTCGGATGCGGGGTACTGGACCTGCCGGCGGTGCTCGAAGCACTGGCGGACGCCAGGTACCGAAGCTGGCTCATGGTCGAGCAGGACACCAGCCATGAGCCGCCCAGTGAGGCGGCCGCGATTGGGCGTCGTGTGCTGGGCGCGATGCTGCGCTGCCAGGGGATTTGGGCCCAGGAGGCCCGCTGATGCGATTCGCGCAGATCGGGGTCGGACGGATCGGGCAGCTGCACGCTGCGGTGCTGGCGCAGCACCCGCTGGTGGAGCAGCTGCTCATTGCCGACGTCGATCGCGGCCGGGTCAGCGAGGTTGCAGGCAGCATCGGCGCCATGGCGGTGGAGATCGACCAGGCCATTGCCAGCGCCGACGCCCTCGTCATCGCCGCCCCCACCAGCGCGCATGCCGAGCTCATTCGACGCGGCGTGGCCCGCGGCATCCCGGTCTTCTGTGAAAAGCCGCTGGCGCTCGACCTCGGCGAGACGATCCGGCTCGTTCACGAGATCGAGGCATCCGGGATCGCCTTCCAGCTGGGCTTTCAACGGCGCTTCGACCCGGCCTACCGGGAGGCGCGCCAGGCAGTTGCGAGCGGGGAGATCGGACGCCTCTACCAGGTGCGCATGACGGCCACCGACCACACGCCCCCACCCGAAGCCTATATCCCCGCCTCGGGCGGGCTCTTCCGTGATCTGGCGATCCACGACTTCGACGCGATCCGATACATCACCGGCAGCGACGTCGAGACGATCTACGTTGAGGGAGCCGTGCTTGGCTTCGAGATGTTCGCCACCTACGACGACGTGGACACGGCCGTTGCGACGATGCGGATGCGCGACGGAACACTCGTCAGCCTCGCCGGCGGGCGCCACAACCCGCGTGGTTATGACATCCGAATGGAGCTGATCGGATCACGCGATGCTGTCGCGGCCGGTCTCGGTCCGCAGACACCCATCCGTCCGCTCGATTCGGCCACGTTCACCATGGACCAGGCCTGGGACAGCTTCCTCGACCGATTCGCGCCTGCCTACCGCGCGGAGCTGGCGTCGTTCGTCGAGGTCGCCGCGGGTCGAGCCTCAAGTGCATGTACCGCGCGGGATGGGCTCGAAGCCATGCGAATCGCCGAAGCGGCCTCGCGTTCGCTTGCCGAGGGGCGGAAGGTCGCACTACAAGACATTGACGTCGGGGGAGAGAA
>VBKA01000132.1 GCA_005879815.1 Chloroflexota bacterium | reverse complement strand
TCCCTAGCCTCCTGTGCACCCGTCCCGACCTCGGCTTGGACGACCGTCGTGCTCCTCAAGCCTGAGCTGATCGCATGCCGAAGGCTGCGGGATCGACGAAGACTCGGGTTGAGCGTGGGCCGGACGTTTTCAGCCGCCGACTATACACGCGCCTTCAACGGTGGGGAAGATGCTCGCGGGCATTGCTAGGCGAACGGGGCGACGGCCTCCTCGCGAACGACGCTGTGGAATCGCGTGGTCGACTTGCGGAACTGGAGCGGAACTTCACCGATTGGCCCGTTGCGGTGCTTGGCGATCTTGGCCTTGACGAGCTCCACCTCGCTCTCCTGATTCTGCTCGCCGTCGCGATACAGGAAGATCACCACGTCGGCGTCCTGCTCTATAGATCCGCTTTCGCGAAGGTCCGACAGGCGGGGCTCTGCGCTGCCGCGCTGCTCGACGCCCCGTGACAGCTGCGAGAGGGCGATGACCGGGACCTTGAGCTCTCGAGCAAGCTGCTTGAGGCCGCGACTGATCTCGCTCACCTCCTGGACACGATTCGGCTCGCGGCTCTGGACACTGGCCTGCATCAGCTGGAGGTAGTCCACGATCACCAGGTCGAGACCGTGCTGCTCCATCTCGAGCCGCCTGGCCTTGGTCCGAAGCTCCATCACGGAGAGCACTGGCGAGTCGTCGACCCACATGGCGGCTCCGGCCATATCGTTCATGACCGTCGCGATCTTGCTCCAGTCGGTCTCCTCCATGAACCCGGTCTGGAGTGGCCTCGGGTTGATGCCCGTCTCCGCCGAGAGGAGGCGCAACGAGAGCTGCTCCTTGCTCATCTCCAGGCTGAAGACCGCCACCTTCTTCGCCTCGCGGATCGAGGCGTGCTGTGCGATGTTCAGCGCCAGGCTCGTCTTCCCCACACTGGGCCGGGCTGCCAGGATGATGAGGTCCGACGGCTGGAATCCCCCGAGCAGGGTGTCGAGCTGGGTGAGGCCGGACGGGATACCCAGGATCTGGCCCCGATGCTCGTGGAGATATTCCAGGCGGTCGTAGGCCTGGCCGAGGAGCGTCGCCAACGACTCGAAGCCGCCGATCGTGCGGTGCTGGCTGATCTCGAACAGGATCGACTCCGCCCGATCGATGGCGGCCTCGGCGTCGTTCGCCTCCTCGTAGCCGACCGCCGCGATCTTGCCTGCCGCGGCGATCAGGTTGCGCAGCACCGACTTGCGTTCGACGATCCGCGCGTAATGCTCGACGTGCACCGCGGTCGGGACCACGTTCATCACGGTGGCCAGGTATGCAGGCCCACCGATGGCATCCAGCCGCTCGCGGCGGGCGAGCTCATCACCAAGGGTGACGAGGTCGATCGGCTCACGCTGTGCGTGGAGCGCGAGCATGGACTCGTAGATGTCGGCGTGTTGCTGGCGGTAGAAGTCCGCGGGGTGCAGGAAGTCGGCGACCTTCAGGATCGCGTCGGCATCGATCAGCAGCGACCCGAGGACGCTTTGCTCGGCGTCGACCGCCTGGGGGGCGAGCTTATCGATACTCATCGAGGGCCGTGGGGCGCCAAGGGAGGCAACCGGGTCTCCTGGTCGGGGGGCGAGTGCTGACGCATCGCACCGTAACCGCGCGGAGACCAGTGCATGGCGAGTTGTCCACCCGGTAATCCACGAACTTCGTTTCCGGGTGGGGATGAGGTGTGGAGATCACTGCTGCCTCACGCGCGGATCACGACGCGCCCAGTGAGCCACCTCATTGCGACACGTACTGTGTCGCGCATCGTGGGAATTGCAGCGGCCAGAGCGGGTGCCGGGTCCAGGCCCGCCGCTGCGTATTGCGCCCGTCGGAGGTCAGGATCGCCGCGCGCGAACCTGACCGAGATCTCTGCAGCTACGCCGAGGCGCTCGATCCCGAACCCGGTGGCGGCTCTGGTTTCAGTGCAGGGGCGTGACGTCGACGAGGACGGTGGCGTCAATGCCACTGAACACGTGAACCGTCACCCGGTGCTCGCCGACCGTTTTGATCGGCTCCTTGAGCGCCACCTGATGGCGATCGACCTCGATCCCTTCCTTTGCCAGGAGCTCGGCGATCTCGCGATTGGTCACCGAGCCGAAGAGGCGGTTCTTTTCGCCGGCCTTGACACCGATCTCGAGACGGACGCCGCGCAGCTTCTCCGCCGTCGCTTCCGCGTCCGATTGCAGCGCTTTTTCGCGGTCCTCGCGCTCCGTGCGATGCCGCTCCCAGTTCTTGAGTGCCCCGGCATCGGCCACCTGCACGGCGCCTGTCGGGATCAGGAAGTTGCGCGCATAGCCGTTTTTGACGTCCTTGACCTCGCCCTCGCGGCCGAGACCCCGGACGTCCCGCCTCAGGATCACCTTCATGGGCTGGTTGCCTCGCCGCCCACGCGCGAGCGCGAGTTCCGGTTGGTACGGGATTCCCGCCATCCGGCGAGGAGGCGGCGGATGCTTGTCGGATCGCGGAGGTCGCCGTATCGCTCCAGGAGCTCGGGCAGGTTGTCCCGGATGCGGTCGTACCGATCGCCGAGCACCTCCCGCAGGCGTGCCAGGTCTCGGTCGAGGCGCGCCGTGCCGTTGCGTGCGCGTTCGAGGTGCTCGCGGCGCACGTCATCGGGTGCATTGGCGATGAACAGGTCGAGGACCAGCAGCAGGACGGTGAGGTCGTCTGCCTGGCCGATGATCGGCAACGCGTCGGGGATGAGGTCTATCGGAGTGACCAGGTAGGCGAGGGCCGCGCCGAGCAGCAGCTTCAGGTGGAGCGGCGTGCGGCCGTCGCGCGCGAGACCCCAGATCAAGCGCGCATAGGTTGGAAGCTTCCATACCAGCTGCGCGAGACGGACGTAGCGCCAGCGGCCGGTTCGGTTCAGCACGAGATCGGCCTCCTGATCGATGGGGCCCCGATTCTAGCAGAGCTCGCAGTCCTCATCGGCGCCCCACATCGGCTTGACGATAGAACACCTGTTCTGCTATGGTCCTGGCTGACCGCGACTGCGGAGGGAGCCAAAGCTTGACCAGGCACGACATCGATCGCCGCCAGAAGATCCTCGAGTGCATCGCCCGCACCGTGGCAGACCGCGGGTACCCGCCGTCGGTGCGCGAGATCGCAGACGCCGTCGGGCTGGCCTCCACCTCCGCGGTCCACCATCACCTGCTCGCCCTCGAACGAGACGGCCTCCTCGAGCGAGGCAGCCACAGCTCGCGCGCGCTGCGCCTGACCGCGAGGGCCGAAGGCAAGCGGACGAGTCGCCTATCCTCGCGCGTCACACCGTTCCGGATGCCCGTCGAGCGGGACGTCGTCTCCCTGCCGGTCCTTGGAGAGATCGCGGCCGGCCAACCCATCGAGGCGTACGCCGACGCAGCAGAATCGCTCGACGTGCCGCGCTCCATCGAGGCGCGCGACGGCTCGTACGTGCTTCGGGTCCGCGGCAAGAGCATGATCGACGCGCTCATCGATGACGGCGATTACGTCATCGTCCAGCCGCAGGCCACGGCCCGGGACGGAGACATCGTCGTCGCGCTCCTCGAGGACAACGGCGTGACGCTCAAGCGCTTCTTCCGAGAGCAGGAGCGCATCCGCCTCCAACCGGCGAACAGTGAGATGGAGCCGATATTCGCCAGCGAGGTCCAGATCCAGGGCAAGGTGGTAGGAGTCATCCGAAAGCTCGCCTGACCTCCGTTCCGCCCACGGGGCGCCGAAGATGAGCGACGTGCGCCCGTCCCGCACCACGCGCATACGCACCATCCTCCACGCAGACCTTGATGCCTTCTATGCATCCGTCGAGGTCCTCGATGACCCCTCTCTTCGAGGACGGCCAGTGATCGTCGGCGCCGCCCGCGGGGAGCGCGGGGTGGTCAGCGCGGCGTCGTACGAGGCGCGTCAGTTCGGCGTGCATTCCGCCATGCCCATCCGAACGGCGGAGCGCCTCTGCCCCACAGGAGTCTTCCTGCCCGGGCACCCCGACCGCTACCGGGAGCTGAGCGACCAGGTGATGGCCATCTTCCGCTCGTACACGCCGCTGGTGGAGCCGATCAGCCTCGACGAGGCATTCCTCGACGTGACGGGCAGCGCGGCAGCATTTGGGAATGGCGAGGCGATCGCCAGGCAGATCAAGTCTCGCGTCCAGTTCGAGGCGGGGCTCGTCGTCAGCGTCGGCGTGGCAAGCAACAAGCTGTGCGCCAAGGTTGCGTCCGATCTGCGCAAGCCGAATGCCCTGGTCGTGGTCCCGCCCGGCGAAGAGGCGGACTTCCTGGCGCCGTTGCCGGTCGGCCGCCTGTGGGGTGTTGGTCCCAAGGCCCAGCAGGCACTGCGCGAGTTCGGCGTGCAACGCGTCGGCGAGCTGGCGGCCCTCTCGGACGCGACGCTTCGGCGACGGTTCGGGCAGCACGGTGGCGAGCTCGCTCGACGCGCACGCGGCATCGATCCGTCGCCCGTGATCCCTAGCCAGCCACCCAAGAGCATCGGTCACGAGCATACCTTCGAGCACGATGTGGTCGACCCGCGCCACCTCGAATCGACGCTCCTTGACCTGGCCGAGTCCGTCGCCACGCGCCTGCGTCGGCACGACATGGCAGCAGGTGCCCTCCAGCTCAAGCTGCGCTACGAGGGATTCGAGACCCTCACCCGCCAGGAGCCTCTCCCGCATCAGACTCGCGACGGTGAGCTCCTCTACGCGGCGGGGGTCGAGCTGCTGCAGCGCACGCTGGTGGGCGGGCGCGCAGTCCGACTTGTTGGGCTGACCGCCATCAATCTCGCGGACGCTCAACAGCTGACGCTCTTCGACGGGCTCGATCGGGAGGAGCGCCTGTCGGCATCCATCGACGCCGTTCGCGAGCGCTTCGGCGAGAACGCCATCACCCGAGCGCGGCTGCTCACCGATCGCCCACGCCGCCGGTTCGACTTCGGCGAGCGGCCGAACAAGGCTGGCCCGCGATCGGCGCCTGAAGGCCTTGACGAATAGAACGCACGTTCGTATAGTGACGGCTCTAATCGAACGCCTGTTCTGTGCCTGGGCAGGCCGTGAGCTGAAGGAGCAGTCCTGACCATGGCACACATCGCGACAAGCCGAATTCCCGCGCGCGTTGAATGGGATCGCGCCACTGACCGACCTTCCCTGGTGCGTTGGGGTGGACGCGTGATGCGCGTGACGGGCCTGGCTGCCGTGCGCGACGAGCGTCACGCCTATCCTCCGGAGCGCGGCCCGCGTCTGACCATGGTGGTCGAGACACCAACGGGGTCCGCCACCCTCGTCTTCGACGCATCGTCGAAGCGCTGGTACGTGCAGACCGTCGACCGGGCAGCCTGACGGGCGGCCGTCCGCCCTGGGCACCCGTACAATCGCCACCGCGCCGTCCGCACCTGGGCAACCTGGGCAAGTCGGCGATCGAGGAGGCGTCTGCGCTTGAAAGAGAACGAGACTCCACCTGGAGCCGACCTGGCTGCGCTCGACCTGCGCCAGCTGCTCACGCGACTTTCCACCAGCGACCCGGTACCAGGCGGCGGCAGCGCCGCGGCGCTCGCTGGTGCGATGGGCGCGAGCCTGGTGTCGATGGTCGCCGCCCTCACCGTCGGACGCGCCGAGTACGCGGAAGCAGACGCCCTGGCGCGCCAGA
>VBKA01000109.1 GCA_005879815.1 Chloroflexota bacterium | reverse complement strand
GTCGTGGATATCGTGGCTGATCAGGAAGATGCCGATCCCCTCGGTCTTGAGCTGGCGGATGAGGTCGCGGACCTGAGCCGTCTCGGCTGGTCCGAGGGCCGCTGTCGGCTCGTCCATGATGAGGATCCTGGCGTTGAAGTGGACGGCCCGGGCGATGGCAACCGCCTGCCGTTGCCCGCCGGAGAGAGACTTCACGGCCTGGGCGAAGCGCTTGAAGTTCGGGTTGAGACGGCCCATGACCTTGCGGGTGGCGTCCTCCATGGCCCCGTCATCCATGCTGCCCCACATCGTGGTCAGCTCGCGGCCAAGGAACACGTTGCCCGGCGCGTCGATGTTGTCTGCCAGCGCGAGCGTCTGGTAGATGCACTCGATGTTGTAGAGCTTGGCGTCCCGCGGGTTCGCGATCGTCACCCGCTTGCCCTCGATGCGGATCTCGCCGGAGTCCGGTGGACGGGCGCCCGAGAGGGCCTTCATCAACGTCGACTTGCCTGCGCCGTTGCCGCCAACGAGACCGATGACCTCGCCGGCGTGGAGGTCGAGGGAGACGTCATCCACGGCGTGGACGCCGCCGAACGCCACCTTGATGTGGCGCATCTCTGCGAGGGGTGCCGACTCTGTGACCGCCACCGTCGCGCCTCGCTATGAACCGCCGCCGCGACGGCGGTTGTAGGCATCGAAGGCGACGGCCACGATCAGGACGATGCCGGCCACGATGTTCTGTTCGGACGAGTTGACCCCCGAATAGGCCAATCCATACGCGAGTGACTGCATCACGAAGGCGCCCAGTACCGCGCCCGGAACGGTGCCGATGCCACCTGCGAACGAGGTCCCGCCGACGACGGCCGCAGCGATCACGTAGAGCTCATAGCTCTGTCCGACGTCCAGAGTGGCTCCGTTCAGCCTGGCCGCCGCGATCGCCGCCGAGATGGCGCACAGGATGCCCATCAGGATGTAGATCTTCACCACGGTCCAGCGGGTGTTGATGCCGGCGAGCTCCGCCGCCTCGGGATTGCCGCCGTAGGCATAGACGTACCGTCCAAACCGTCGCCGCGTTGCGAGGAAGGTCATCACCACCGTGACTCCGATGAGGATCACGACTGGCCAGGGGAGACCGACCGCGATCTTCAGTCCACCCGCTGGCTCGGTGATGCCGTGCTCCTGCGCGTAGCGTGTGGCCGCGCCGGGCGGCCAGTAGTTGCCGTTGGCGAAAGCCGCCAGGCCGATGACGGCAAGGCAACCGACCGCGGCGATCGTCACCTCCGCCCACATGGGGCGGACCGGAAAGCCGAACCGCCGACGCTGCCTGCGGTTGTAGACGATCAGGCCGATGATCGCCAGAGAGCCGACGATCGCGACAGCCCAGGTCAGCGTGCCGCCGATAGATCCTTGGGCGCTGCCACCGAACAGCTGGAAGGTCGGGTCCAACCCGGATACGGCCGCACCCTGAGAGAGCACCCATACCGCACCACGGATCGAGAGGAGCCCGCCAAGGGTGACGACAAAGGAGGGGACGCCGATATAGGCGATGATGAAACCCTGTACCGCTCCGAAGACGGCCCCCAGGCCGACGCCGATCGCCAGCGCGATGAGCCAGCGGAACGGGAAATCGTCGCCCATGCCGAGGATGTTCGGCAGCCAATCGGTCATCAGCAGGGCGTAGCTCATGGCGATGAAGCCGACCAGGGAGCCGACGGAGAGGTCGATGTTGCGGGCGACGATGACCAGGACCATGCCGGTCGCCAGGACGGCGACTCCCGCTCCCTGGACGGCGAGCGTCGTCATGTTCGTGGGCCTGAGGAACGTGCCTTCGTTCACGACGTTGAAGCCGATCAGGATCGCCACCAACGCCAGGAGCATGCCGAACAGGCGGAAATCGATCTCCGCGGCGGTCAGTGCGCCGCGAATCGAGAAGCGCGGCGTCGCAGGGGCCTGACCCGGCGCGGTGGTGGTGACGTTAGCCATCTGGTCGCCTGGATGAGAAGGAGCGGCCTGCGCCCCACGAGGTGCGAGCGCAGGCCGCCGTTGTCACGACTGAACGCAACTCACTTGCAGGCGGCAGGTGCCGTCGAGCTCGAGGTGTCGACGCCCTTGCAGATGGCAGCCTTGTCGGCATACCAGCCTGCCGAGATGACCTTGTCAAGGGAATCGGCAGTGACGGGGGTTGGCTTGAGGATGATCGACTTGACGGTGTTTCCACCAGGTGTCTTGAAGTCCGTTGGGCTGTTGCCCGCCGCCGGTGCGACAGACGAATCGACGGTGATCGAGACCTCGGAGATCTTCTTGCCCTGGCAGAGCTGGAGGGCTGCCTGGCCGGCCGCCTTGCCCAGCTCGTTGCTGTTCTTCCAGACGTCCACATACTGCTTGCCGAGAGCGACGTTGTTCAGGTTGGCGGGGTCGCCATCCTGGCCGCTCAGCGGCGGGAAGCCGTAGTTCTTGCTCTGGAGCGCAGCCACCACGCCCAGCGCGGTGCTGTCGTTCTCGGCAAGGATCGCATCGATCTTCTTGTTGGCGGCGTTGGCCTGGTCGATGATCGCCTCCATGTTGGCCTGCGCCTTCTCGGTCTTCCAGGCATCGGTGTACGTTCCGTCCTTGGGGCCGATGATCTTGATGTCGCCTGAGGCGATCTTGTCCTTCAGGCCCGCGTCGTTCCATCCCGATGGCAGGAAGGTCGAGGCGTTCGCGTCGCCCGGGTCGCCCTTGATCAGAACGTAGTTGCCCTTCGGCACCTTGCTCAGGATCGCCTCGGCCTCGGCCTTGCCGACGCCGACATTGTCAAAGGTGATGTAGAGAATGCTCCCCGACGGATCTTCGATGAGCCGGTCGTAGGCGATAACCGGGATGCCGGCATCCTTCGCCTTCTGGAGAGCGGGCAGGATGGCCTTGTTATCCTGCGCAAGGAGCACCAGGACCTTCGCACCCTTCGAGATCAGGGTGTCGACGTCGGACAGCTGCCGCTGGTTGTCGAGGTTTGCATCAGCGTCGATGAAGGTGCCGCCGCCAGCCTCGATCGTCTGCTTCATCTTGGGCTTGTCGGTTGCCGCCCAGCGCGGCTGCTGGAAGTTGTTCCACGAGACGCCGACCACGCAGCCGCCGGCGGCCGCGCTCCCGCTGCCGGCCGACGGGCTCGTTCCGCCGCTGGTGCATGCGCTGATGACAACTGCAGCGGCCAAAAGTGCCGCGACCCTCCGAATTTGCACGGACATAACCTCCTGATGGGGCCTTCCTCGCTGTGCCGCCGGGTGATCGCGCTAGGCTACGACCTCCTTGCTCCTGTCAGCAAGACTTGTGTTGGCAGCGCTCGTCCCGCGGATGTTGCGCGACAGAGCGAGTCGGCTCAATGGCATCAGGCACTCGCCAGGGCGAGCATGCCATGCGGTGGCAACCAGCGGGACGGATCGGCCAGGAGCGGCTCGAAGGCCAGCTCGGCTGCCCCCAGCAGGGGAGCATCCAGGCCCAGGGTGGCTGGCGCGATTCGGACCAGCTCACCTGGCGCCGGCAGCGCGCGTCGGCCGAGCTCCTCCTCGATCGTCTCGCGCACCAAGGGATAGATCCGACCAAAGAGGCCACCCAGGACGATGACACGCGGGTTGAGCACGTTCACGAGGCTGGCCAAGCCAATGCCGAGCCAGCGGCCCACCTCGTGCATGGCATCAAGCGCGGAGCGTGAACCCGCGGCTGCATCGCGAAGCAGTGCGTTGACTTCAACGCGACCCCCATCCACAGGCCGGCCGGCGCGCAGGAGAAGGGCGCCCTCGCCGACTTCGGTCTCCCAGCAACCAGTCGAACCGCATCGGCACGGCCTCCCTGCAGGGTTGACGGCGATATGCCCGACCTCGCCACCATAGCCGGCGGCACCGGTCATCGGCTTGCCATCGACGATGATCCCGCCGCCGACGCCCACCTCTCCTGAGACGAACAGGACGTCATCGGCTCCTCGCGCCGCTCCGCGGCGGACCTCGGCCAGAGCTCCAAGATCTGCCTCATTCGCGACGGCGATCGGTCCTGCCGAGCCCAGGCCCGCGCGCAGCCGGTCGCCGAGCGGGACGTCCCGCCAGCCGAGGTTCGGGGCGGTCGAAACGAAACCGTCAGATCGCCGCACGACGCCAACAACTGCCACGCCCACACCGAGGAGCCCCTCGCCAGTGGGATGGTCCCGCCGGAGGCCGGCAGCAAGGTGGACGAGGTCCGCGACGATCTCGCCGGCAGCGAGATCCCGGCGTGGCCGATCGACGCGCATTTGGTCCAGGACACGGCCGCCAAGGCCCACTTCGGCAGCGGCGAGCGAGTCGACCGCGATCTCCAGCGCCAAGACAACGGCTTGCTCCGGGTTGGTGTGGACCAGCGGCGATGGGCGGCCCGGAGTTCCCAGCGGTTCGGCTCGCTCTTCGCTAACGAGGTCGGCTGCCACGAGCTCGCCGATCAGACCGCGGATCGCGCTGCGAGTCAGCCCGGTTCGGGCCACGAGCTCCGAGCGTGACAAGGAGCCACTGGTGTGAAGCTCGCGGAGGATCGCGCTCAGGTTCGCCCGACGAACCGTCTCGCTGCGCTGGCCGACCGAGTCGCGACCCGTCGTCACGAGGATTTGTGTTCCTCTCTTCTAAACCTTGTGATAGGCTCGTACATCGCCCCGTCGCGTGTCAAGGTCGGAGATCATTGGCGTCGAGAGGAGCGGAATCATGAGCTCGCTGGATGGCCAAGTCGCCCTGGTGACCGGGGCAAGCCGAGGCATCGGAGCGGCCGTCGCCCGCGCTCTCGCGACCGCTGGAGTGCACCTGGGGCTGGCTTCGCGCAGCGGTGACGACCTGGGGCTCGATGGCGCCATCGGTCGCCCCGCCGATGTCCGCGACCAGGCCGCGCTCGAGCGGCTCGCCGCTGAGACCGCTGCGCGCTTCGGAGGGATCGACATCCTGGTCGTCAACGCCGGTGTCGGCGCGTACGGTCCTTTCCTCGAGCTCCCCGCCGACCAGCTCGAGGAGATGATCGACGTCAACGTCAAAGGCGCGCTCTACTCGATCCGCGCGGTCCTTCCGTATCTGCTGTTGAGCGACGCGGCGGACATCGTCACCATTGCCAGCGAGGCCGGCCGGCGCGGCCTCCCATTCGAGGCGGCGTACTGCGCCTCCAAGTTCGCGCAGGTCGGCCTGACCGCGGCGCTGGATCATGAGCTGCGCGAGCAGGGCGTTCGCTGCACG
>VBKA01000107.1:6387-11362 GCA_005879815.1 Chloroflexota bacterium | reverse complement strand
GTGGCCCGCCTCTTTCACGCAGCCTCCTTGCTGCGCGAGTACCGCGGCGACGGGCACATCGCGGCCCTGATGACCGAGCGCGTTGCGGGCCTCGAAGCTCACGTCCTCTTCGCCCTCGACATGGACATGCCAGCGGAGAGGTTCGGACGCATCCACCACCTCCCGGCACTGCAGCTCGCCGCCGTGATCGAAGGAATGCGCGATCGCGGCCTGATCGGGGATGACGGCTGGCTGACCGAACGGGGTCGCGCCGTCAAACAGCGAGTCGAGGAGCTCACCGACGACCTCGCGGCCAAGCCCTACGACAGCCTCGAGCCGGACGAGCTCGATGAGCTCGTGGCCACGCTCGAGCCGCTCGCGACGCTGCTACGCGCCGCCCAGGACTAGGCCGACGGCTCTGGTCTCGTGCCCCTGCCGGTTCTGGGATGGGACTACCGCGCCATTTCTGGCGCGCTCGGAGGGATTCGAACCCCCAACCTTCTGATCCGTAGACCGATCCCGGCGGTACAGGGCATATCGTCCTGTGCTACCGCGACGCTGTGATCTGCGACTCTATCCCGCGTCTGTCCACGGAGTGCCACCGAGTCCGCCTGATCGCCTCACGGGGATTAGCAAGGGATTAGCAACCTTGCCGCGAAGGCCGACCTCGCCTCGGAGCGGGCCCAGCGGTCAGCGCGGGCCACGACCCGCCTGTGGCGTACTGCCCGGGCGGCAGGCATGGGTCGCGGGCTTCTCCCCCGCCCACGAACCCTCGCGTGATCGCTTGATGCTTATTCCGACTCCTGCGCATCCCCTCCATCGCTGAGCGCCGCTGGTCTCAGCGCACCACGTAGACGGCGCACAGACCCAACGCGCTGAGGACGACAAACCAGCCGACCAAGAGAACCGCCGCCCGTCCGCGCCAGCGGTCGCCACGACTCTCGGTCACGACGCAAACCCGTCGACTTCGATCACGGCTTCCACGAACCGCTCAGGCGCCTCTTGGGGCAGGTTGTGCCCGACGCCGGCGGCGATGGTCCGGTGGGTGTACTTGCCGGAGAACCTCGTCGCGTAGGCGCGGGGGTCGGGGTGGGGGGCGCCGTTGGCGTCACCTTCGAGGGTGATCGTGGGCACCGTTATAACGGGACCCGTCGCGAGTCGCTCCTCCAGCTCGTCGTATCGGGCTTCGCCGGGCGCCAGCCCGAGACGCCACCGATAGTTATGGATCACGATGTCGACGTGATCGGCGTTGTCGAAGGACTCGGCGCTCCGGGCGAACGTCTCGTCATCGAAGTTCCACTTCGGTGACGCGGTGTGCCAGATCAGCTTGGCGAACTCGTGCCGGTACTCGTCGTAGCCGGCCCGACCCCGTTCGGTCGTGAAGTAGAACTGGTACCACCACGAGAGCTCGGCCGCTGGTGGCAACGGCGCCTTGTTCACGTCGGGATTGCCGATCAGGTAGCCGCTCACCGACACCATGGCCTTGCACCGCTCGGGCCAAAGCGCGGCGACGACATTGGCCGACCGCGCCCCCCAGTCGAACCCGGCGACGATCGCCGAGTCGATGCGCAGCGCGTCCATCAGATCGATCACGTCGACGGCTAAGGCCGACTGCTGCCCATTGCGCATCGTTTCGGCCGACAGGAAGCGGGTCGTGCCGTACCCCCGGAGGAACGGCACCACCACCCGGTACCCCGCGGCCTCGAGCGCGGGGGCGACGTCGTTGTAGCTGTAGATGTCGTACGGCCAACCATGCAGCAGGACGACCGGCTGCCTGTTGGCCGGCCCCAGTTCCACATACCCGACGTCCAGCGGACCGGCCTCGATCTGCTGCACCGGCCCGAACGTCGTCCCGTCCATCTCAGCCGACCTTGGCGATCGCGGCCTAGATCACCTCGGCGACAACCTGGGGCCTCGAGATCATGATGACGTGCGAGCCGTCCACCTCGGTGATCACGGCGCCCGCCCGTTCGGCGTGCGCACGGACCACGTCGGTGCCAGCCGCCTTGTCCTCTGTCGCGACGACCGCCCACGAGGGCAACGACTTCCATGCCGGCGGACCGGACGGCTCCCCGAATGCCAGCTCAGACACCGGCCGCTGGATCGTTCCGATCAACGCCGCCTGCGCGTCGGACACGTCCGCGGCGAACGCTTCGCGGGCTTTCGCCGCGTCGATCGTGAACTCGGTCGCCGTACCGCTTCCGGTCGGGTACTGATGCGGCACCAACACCGCGCCGAGGACGGCGTCCTTGGAGGCCCCTGCGACCTCGATCAACTTCTCCCCCTCGTCGGGCGCGAACGCGGCGACGAACACGAGACCCATAACGTTCTTCGCCTTGGTGGCGGCGTTGCTGATCACCGCTCCGCCGTAGGAGTGTCCGACCGCGAGGACGGGCCCGGGGATCTGGTCGAACACGCTCGCCACGTATGCGCTGTCGTTGGAGATGCCGCGGAGCGGGTTGGCTACGGCGACGACCTGCACGCCGCTGGCGTGCAGGCGCTCGATCACGCCGGCCCAGCTCGAGCTGTCGGCGAAGGCACCGTGCACGAGTACAACGGTCAGCGGAGAAGTGGTCGGTCCCTGAGACATGGTCATACCTCCTTGGTCATCCGAACGTGAACACGAACGCCTCGACTCTGGGGTCGAGGAACTCGATCTCGAACAGCCGGTCGCCGATCGGTCCAGGCTGGCGAATCAGCTGGTACATCCGCTGGTAGTCGGCGGTGCCGTTGCCGCTCTCGTCGACGTCGACGCCGTGGGCGAAGCCGGGTGGCTCGCCGTCCAGGCGCACTCGGAACCGCACGGACGGGTTCGCCAGGGAAGGCCCCATCACGAGATGCAGGTCGCGAGCGTGGAACTGGCACGCGATGGAACCACCGGGCTGGTTGAGGTGCGCCAGCTCCGAGCCGATGCGCCAGTCGCCTGATAGCGCCCACTGGTTGCGATGCAACGTGGTCGGCGCCGAGTAGCTGTGACGCTCGTCCGGCGCGACACCGCCCGGCGACGCGAACCCGACGGCGCGGCCGTAGCCGACGTAGCTCTCCGGTGAGCCCAAGCTGGCCCAGTCGGCCGCAGCCTCGCCACCGTCGGGCTCAAGTCGAACGAGGCCTTGGTCGACGTCGGCACCGGCCTCGCGCAAGAGCATCTGGAGGACCATCTCGGATTCCTCGTACTCGCCCTCGCCGAAGCGGCGGTGCCGGATCCGGCCCTGGGTGTCGACGAAGTACAGAGCTGGCCAGTAGTGGTTGTCGAACGCCTGCCAGATGGCGTAGTCGTTGTCCACCGCGACCGGATAGCGGACGTCCATCTCCTTCATGGCACGGCCCACGTTGTCGAGGTCGCCCTCGAAGTCGAACTCGGGCGTCTGCACGCCGACGACGGCCAGGCCTTGGCCCGCGTACTTGTCGGCCCACGCCCGCATGTAGGGAAGCGAGCGGATCCAGTTGATGCACGTGTAGGTGCCGAAGCTGACAAGGACGACGCGGCCCCGGAGGCCCGCCGGTGTCAGCGGTGCGGCGTTGAGCCAGGTGGTCGCCCCGTCGAAGGCTGGCAACTCGCCCTCGACGGGCAACTCGTTGCGATGACGAAACATGCGTCCCCCGATCAGCGCAGCGACTTGAACGCCGCTCGCAACTCGGAGGAGAACAGCTCCGGCTGTTCCCAGGCGGCGAAATGCCCGCCCTTGTCGAGCCGGTTGTAGTGGATGAGGTTGTCCGGATAGGCGCGCTCGGCCCAGCTGCGCGGTGCTTGATACAGCTCGTCGGGGAAGACGCTGATGGCGAACGGGATGGTGATGTCCTTGGCGTCGAAGAAATCCGCCTTGTTCTCCCAATAAAGCCGAGCCGCAGAGACCCCGGTGTTCGTCAACCAGTACAGCGTGATGTTGTCGAGGATGTCGTCTCGGGTGAGGTCGCCGGGCACGCGTCCGTCGAGGAACCGCGCCACCAGCCCGGGCTGACCCGTGCCGTCGCCGTGATCGATCGCGAACGCAGCGAGATCGATCGGCGAGTCCGCCAGCCCATACAACGTCTGGGGCCGCGTGGACATGATGAGGGCGTAGGCGACGTGCCTGGTATAGAAGGTCCTCAGCTGCTCATAGGCGGCCAGCTCGTCGCCTGTTAGATCCGACGGCGGGGGGTCACCGCGCTCGAATCCGTTGACCAGCTCGGCCGGTGCGGTTCCGGGCATGTTGGAGTGGATGCCGAGCAGCTCCGGCGCGGCCTGGATCCCCATCGCCTGCGTGACCGCGGCTCCCCAGTCGCCGCCCTGCGCCACGAACTGGGTGTAGCCGAGGCGCTTCATCAGGACGACCCAGGCACGAGCGATCCGCATGGGGTCCCAGCCAGTGTCGGTCGGCTTGGCGGAGAACCCGTGGCCCGGGAGCGACGGAATGTGGGCGGTCGGGTCGGTCAGCGGGCCGATGATCTTCAGCTGTTCGATGATCGAGCCCGGCCACCCGTGGGTGACGATGAGCGGCAGTGCGTCCTCATGCCTCGATCGGACGTGGATGAAATGGATGTCGAGCCCGTCGATCTCGGTGACGAAGTTCGGCAGGCTGTTGAGCGTTGCCTCGCACTTGCGCCAGTCGTAGGCGGTTGCCCAATAGCGAGCGAGCTCCTGCATGAGTGCGAGCGGTACGCCCTGTGAGTCGTCGTCGACCGTCTCGCGATCCGGCCAGCGCGTCGCCGCGATCCGGCGATGCATGTCGTCCACCGCATCCTGCGGAACGTCGATCTGGAAGGGACGGATCATGCCGTCATCAGTCCGCGCGCCTTTCGTGGCAACCTCGGTCATCGTGTGCTCCCTTGTCGACCACGATCCCGATGTTCCGCGTCGCGGGGTGACATCGCACCCGTGTCTCTCCCTGGTCGTCGCCCGTCCAAGCACGCGCCGCTCGAAACATGGCCTCAGTGCTCGACCAGTCGCTGGCCGCCGTCAACCTCGAACGTCGCGCCGGTGACGGCAGTGTTCGTCATGAGGTGGACGGCGAGCGCG
>VBKA01000107.1:0-6306 GCA_005879815.1 Chloroflexota bacterium | reverse complement strand
GTCGATCGCCGAGCGTGGCCGCCGCCCCCGGCGTATCGACGAACCCCGCCGCAATCACGTTCACGCGGATGGGGGCGAGCTCGGTTGCGAGGCTCTTCGTCATGGCGGAGAGCGCAGCTGTGATCGCGGAGATGAACGCCGGGCCCGCGACCGCATGCCGACCATCCGTGCACCCGGTGAATAGCAGCGTTCCGCCTGGGCGGACCTTGTTCACGGCCTCGCGACCGACCTGGAGCGGGAGCAATAGATGCGCCTCAAGGTCGCGACGCGCTTCCTCGACCTCGAACCGCGCAAGTGGCACGTCCTGGGGACCGGGCCCGGTGACCAGCACGTGGTCGATAGGTGTCGGTAGTTCGTCGAAGAACCTTCCGAGGCGGTCGAAGTCGGTCGCGTCGAAGGCGGCGATGCATCCTTCGACCTCGAGGCCGGCGCGCTGTACGCGTTCCGGGTCGCGTCCCGTGATGATCACCTCGGCTCCCTCCGAGTGTGCGTGCCGCGCTGTCTCGAGGCCGATGCCCGAACTCCCGCCGATCACCAGCCGCGTTTGCGAGTAGGGGGTCGCGCCCCATGGCCACCCCGTCACGGTGCGCCTTTCCTCGTGGTCTCGCGCCAGGGGGAATCCCTGGTCGGCATGAAGCGGTCGGCGGGTCAGCGCTGTAGCGTTCCGCGCAGGAACCGGCGCCGGGGAAGGGGGATGGCGAATGAGGCTCCTCGGGCGCCAGGCCGAGTGCCAGGCTATCGACCGGCTGCTCTCCGAGGCGCGCGCCGGTCGGAGCGGAGTCGTCGTGCTGCGCGGCGATGCCGGCATCGGGAAGAGCGCGCTGCTGGCGTACGTCTCCGACCGCGCCTACGGGACTTGCCTCGCCACAGCGGTGGGCGTCGAGTCAGAAATGGAGCTGGCGTATAGCGGTTTGCAGCAACTCTGCCGGCCCATGCTCGATCGCCTCGAGCAGCTGCCTCCGCTCCAGGGCACGGCGCTGGCGACTGTCTTCGGGCTCGCCGACGGACCCGCGCCAGACCGGTTCCTGGTCGGGCTCGCGACGTTGACGCTGTTCGCGGAGATCGCGGAGCACCAACCGCTCCTGTGCACCGTCGACGACGCGCAGTGGCTCGACCACGCTTCCGCGCAAACGCTCGAGTTCGTCGCGCGCCGCCTCCAGGTCGAGCGGGTCGCGATCGTGTTCGCCGCGCGGACAGGGACCCGGGACCGCGTGCTCGCCGGGCTCCCCGAGCTTGTCGTCGGCGAACTCGGTGAGAACGACTCGCTAGCGCTGCTTCTCGAGAACCTGCACGGTCCCCTTGACGCCGCGGTCTGCCAACGGATCGTGGCCGAAAGCCACGGCAACCCTCTCGCCCTGCTCGAGTTGCCGCGTACGTGGGGCGTCACGAAGCTGGCCGGCGGCTTTGGGTTGGCCGAGGACCTCCCGGTGACAGGAAGGATCGAGGAGGGCTACCTGCGTCGTCTCGAGCGGCTCCCCTCCGAAACGCAGCTCCTTGTCCTCGCGGCTGCCGCCGAGCCGGTCGGCGACCCTGTCCTCCTCCAACGCGCCGCTAAGAGCCTCGAGATCGACATGGCGGCGGTCGACGCGGCCGTGGACGCCGGCCTGCTCAAGATCGCCCGACGCGTGGAGTTCGCCCATCCGCTCGTGCGCTCGTCGGCGTACCGCTCGACGTCGGCCCACGACCGGCGTCGTGTGCACCGGGCTCTGGCCAATGCCACCGACGCCGAGACAGATCCGGATCGGCGAGCGTGGCACCGCGCACGCGCGAGTCACGGCCCTGACGAGGAGGTCGCCGTCGAGCTCGAACGGTCGGCAGGACGTGCGCAGGCTCGCGGCGGCGTCGCCGCGACCGCGGCGTTTCTGAAGCGCGCGGTCGAGTTGACCGAGGACCCGGCGCGTCGGGCGGAGCGGGCGCTCCGAGCCGCAGAGGTGAGCCTTCAGGCCGGCGCGTTCGACGAGGCCCTCGGGTTGGTAGCCGCTGCCGAGGCTGACCTGCTCGACGAGTTCCAGCGAGCGCGGGTGGATCTCCTTCGCGGCCATCTGGCATACGCGTCCTCGCCCATCGGCGATGCCTCGGTTCTCTTGCTGAAGGCGGCGCGTGGGCTCGAGGCGTTCGACACCGAGGTCGCGCGCGAGACCTACCTGATGGCCTGGTTCGCAGCCGGCATCGTCGGGCACCACGCGGGCGCAGACGTCATGTTCGAGATCTGTCGTGCTGTGAAGGCGCTCCCGCGCCCTAACGGTGCTCCGCCGCCTCTACATCTCCTGCTTGACGGGCTGGCTCTCTTAACCACCGAAGGACACGTCGCTGCGGCCCCCACCTTGCAGCGCGCCACCGCGGAGCTCACAAGCATCGCGGCGGAAGACGTCCGGCGGTGGGGCTTTGCCGCCCCGGTCGCGAGCGGCACCGTATGGGACGACGAAGCCTTCCTCGCGGTCACTGCGAGAAATCTTCAGATCGTCCGCGACGCTGGCGCGTTCGCGGAGCTGCCGCAGCATATCCTCTCGTTCGCCGTGGCACGCATGTGGATCGGTGACTTCGCAGGCGTTGCGGCCGTCATGGCTGAAACCGACAGCATCGACGCGGCGACCGGAAGGCACAGCGTGTACCTGTTGCCGGTGTTCCGGGCGCTGCAAGGGAGAGAGGCAGAGGCCTTCCCGCTGATCGCGAGTCTCGTCGAGCAGGCCGCGTTGCCTGGGCGGGCGGACGAGGCGACCCCGGCGCACTATGCGGCGGCGGTCCTGAACAACGGCCTCGCCCGCTACGGGGAGGCGAAGTCTGCAGCTGAGAAGGCGACGTGGAACAGGTTCAACGCATCCTTCGCCACCTGGGCGCTCGTTGAGCTGGTCGAAGCTGCCGCGCGCGGTGGCGACGGTGAGTTGGCACGAGATGCGCTTGCGCGGCTGTCCGAGACGACGCAGCCGGCCGGCACCGACTTTGCGCTCGGCATCGAGGCCAGGTGTCGGGCGTTGCTCGCTGATAGCGACAAGGCGGAACTCCTGTATCGCGAGGCGATCGGGCGGCTCGAGCGGCGCCAGCTCCGCCCGGACCTGGGGCGTGCGCATCTCCTCTATGGCGAGTGGTTGCGCCGCGAAGGCCGTCGCGTTGATGCCCGCGAGCAACTCCGCACCGCCCACGAGATGTTCGTCACGATCGGCATGGAAGCCTTCGCCGAGCGGGCCCGGCGCGAGCTGATGGCCACCGGCGAGAAGGTGCGCAAGCGCAGCCCCGAGACCCGTGATGAGCTGACGCCGCAAGAGGAGCAGATCGCCCGGCTCGCCCGCGATGGGTTCTCGAACCCGGAGATCGGGGCTCAGCTGTTCATCAGCGCGCGCACGGTCGAGTGGCATCTGCGCAAGGTGTTCACGAAGCTCGAGATCAGTTCCCGCCGGCAGCTTCGCGCGGCTCTGCCCGAGGACAGCGGGCTCGTCGGGCGACGCTGAGCTCGCCGTCTGGGACGGGCGGCGGGCTGGGCCACGGGTCGCTCGTCCTGCCGGTCCCAGAGACCAGGGAGATCCACAGGCGCGATCGTCGGCCCGGTCGACGGATCCTGCGAAGTGCGCGACACATCGAGCCGCCGGGCGAATGAGCTCGTGCGCATCACGCAGAGGAGAGCCGGATGGCCGCAGCAGAAAGCAAGCCCATGGATCCTTTGACGTTCGACCGCGTCTGGCGCGGCAGCGGCATCGCCTTCGTCGTCACCTTCATCGTCTCGTACGTCATCTACGGAACCCAGCCCAAGATCGGCGCGTCGGCCAACACGCTCGTGTCCTTCTACAGCGGCGATCGCACGCGGATCCTGATCGCGTCGGCTCTCCTCGGGCTCTCGATCCTCAATCTGCTCTGGTTCGCGGCTGCGCTCGCGTCGACCTTGCGCGACGCCGGGCAAGGGATCTGGGGCGCGGCCGCGACGGCGGCCAGCACGGCACTTGCCACAATCCTTTTCGTCCGCATCTCGGTGGGCGCCGCCCTCGCATACTCGATCGCCGGAGCCAAGAACGAGACGCTTGTCTCCGGATTGAACGCCCTCGCGCAGGTTTGCATCGTGGTGGCCGCGTTCTCGGCCGCGATGCTGGTCATGGCCGGGACCTTCGGGCTCCGCCAGGCGCGGGTGATCTCAAGCGGGGCCTTCTCGGCCGGTGTCGCAGCGGTCGTGCTCGTCCTGCTAGGCGGCACGACGTGGGCGAACGACGGATTCTGGGCGCCGGACGGGGCCTACTCGCGGGTGATCTGGCCGATCGTCGCACTTGTGTGGATCGCGACCGCCAGCGGTGTGCTCTACACCCGAAGCCCCTCGGCCCCCCCGGTGGCGGCGCCGGCTGCAACACCCGGGTTCCGAGCCCGAGACGTCACGGCGTAGCAGTCGCCGCCGCTGTCAACGCCGGCGGGCTGCTTCGTCCCGCCATTGACCCCAAGGAGTGAGAACCATGACGACCCACCATCAGCGTCGCGCCCGGATCATCCTTGCTGCGGCACTGACGTCGCTGACCCTGGCGGCATGCGGCGCCGATGCTGACGGCGGCGTCGCGGCGGCCTCCGCAAGCCAGATCGACACTTCGACTGTCAAGACGAAGGACGGCGCGGTCCGCGGAGCTGCAGTCCCTGGTGGCTACGCCTTTCTGGGCCTGCCGTACGCCGCTCCGCCCACCGGGCGCCTCCGGTGGCGAGCACCTGAGCGAGCAGACAGGTGGAGAGGTGTCCGCGACGCGACTGCGTTCGGACCGAGCTGTCCGCAGCCCGAGACTCCCTTCGCTCCGCCGGGTCCCATGAGCGAGGACTGCCTCTTCCTGAACGTGTACACGCCGGCCCTCAGCAATGGTCGGCCCGCCAAGCGCCCGGTCCTCGTCTGGATCCATGGAGGGGGCCTGGTCCAAGACGGTGCACGCAACTACGACCCGACACAACTGGCGGCCGAAGGCACCGTGGTGGTTACCGTCAACTACCGGCTGGGTGCACTCGGGTTTCTTGCCCATCCTGCCCTCGCCTCGAAGCCCGGCGGCCCGTCGGGCAACTACGGGCTCATGGACCAGCAGGCCGCGTTGCGTTGGGTGCAGCGCAACATCCGCAAGTTCGGGGGTGACCCGAAGAACGTCACGATCGCGGGTCAGTCCGCCGGCGGTCTGTCGGTCCTTGCACACCTCGTCTCAAACGACTCGCGCCGCCTGTTCCACAGGGCGATCGTGCAGAGCGGATCCTTCGCGATGACGCAATTGCCGCTTGGCAGCGCAGAGGCCTTCGGCCAATCGTTCGCATCGGCATTGGGTTGCGCTGACCAGAACGCCGAGTGCCTGCGCACCAAGCCCGTGGACGCGCTGGTGAGCAACTTCCCGCCCGCCGCGATCCCGGGTGTTGTCGACGGTCGGGTCCTCAAGGAGTCGATCGGCACAGCACTCGCTGCCGGCCGGTTTGCCCGTGTCCCCATCCTCAACGGGATGAACCATGACGAGGAGCTCATCTTCGTCGCCGGACTGCACCTGGCGGTCAGCGGGGGCGCGTTCGTGGGCGTGCCCGACGTGACGGTGGCGAACTACGAGGAAGTGATCGCGTTGACCATGGGCGTGTCTGCCACGCGAGCCGCCGAGATCGCAGCCGAGTACCCCGTTGGTGCGTATCCCGCGCCATTCGTCGCTCTCAGCACGTTGCTGTCCGACGCGAACTTCGCGTGCACCGCACGGCAGCAGAACGTCTGGACCTCCGCTCGGGCGCCGACGTTTGCGTACCAGTTCGACGACGATTCGGCCCCGTCCCGGTATGGAGAGCTGCCCGTGGCGACGCACACGTCGGAGCTCCCGTACCTCTTCGAGCTGCCCAACGCGCCGCTTCAGGAGCCCCTCAACACCGATCAAGAGCAGCTTGCGGCGAAAATGCGGGCGGCGTGGGCGAGCTTCGCGGCGACGGGCGACCCATCGACCGGAGCGGTTGCCTGGCCGTCGTACAACGTCGCCGAGCAGGGCCTCTCCCTCGTCACTCCGACACCGCAGCTCGACACGGACTTCGCGTCTCGCCACCACTGCTCGTTCTGGGCGGCGTGACGCCTGGCATGTCGTTGAAAGGAACCAACATGACTACAGCAGTGACGTCACCGATCCAGACGCAGTTCCGCACGATCGACGGGCTGAGCATCCGCTTCGCCGAAAGTGAGCACCGGGACGACCATGCGCTGTTGCTGAGCCCGTGGCCCGAGAGCCTGTTCGCCTTCGACCAGATCTGGGACCGGCTCGCCGAAGACACTCACCTGGTCGCCGTCGACCTGCCCGGGTTCGGCCACTCCGAACGGCGCGACGCACTCCTTGCGGCCAGGGC
>VBKA01000106.1 GCA_005879815.1 Chloroflexota bacterium | reverse complement strand
GGATCGAGGGGCATCGGTCCGGATGATACGAGACTGCCGCCGTCGACCACCCGGGAGCCTCCCTCCGACCAAACATGCGTCTTGACATGAGCCAGTATCTGCTTGCATACTCGCTATGTCAAGGTAGCAGGTTAGACTCGCGATGCGTGCGAAACCGACGCCGGCCGCGTGGCAGCTCCGACTGTTGGGAGGTGCCGTGGGGGCAATCCTCAGCGCGGCGACAGCCCTGATAACCGCGCCGACGCTCTTCGGCTTCGTGATCGGCCTGACTGGCATGCCGATCGCGGCGCTCATCGGCCTGTGCTACGCGCCTGAGCTTCTCGCGCAGCCGGCCGAAGCTCGCATCCCTGGCTCCATCCTGGGACTCGCGACGTTTCTGGGAACCGTATTCATCGCGATGCTCCTTGCCGTGTCCCAGTCTCACGGAGCCTCGCCGTTCGAGATCCTCGAGTTCGGGTACCTGGCGACCATCGGGCTCGGCATCGTGAGCCTGCTCGTTGGGTTCCCTATCGTGAATCTCGTGGCCCATTGGTCGGTCGCCATTGGTCGCCGCCTAGCGCCACGAGCGCCGATCCTGTGGGTCCCGTCCGCCGCGGTGCTGCTCGCCGTCGCCGCAGGCACGCTCCAGGTCGTCTTCTTCGCCCTTCGAGTCGATGGCGACCTCGTCGTCCAGGCCTCGCGGTTGGGGCAGCCGTAGTCCGGGCAGAAGCCCCCGCGGAGCCAGGGTGCCCACCGAAATGGAACGTGGGACCGACGTAGAATCGGATGATGACCACCCAGGTCGGCGCACCGACCGTTCCGATCTACCTCGCCGGCGAGTTCGTCGAGGCCGGAGCGCCGCTCGAGGTGCGCAACCCGGCGAACGGCGAGCTGGTGGCCACCACCTTTCAGGCGGGACCGGCTGAGCTCGAGCGGGCAACCGTCGCCGCGGTCGAAGCGTTCGGCCGTACCCGACGCCTCGCCAGCTACGAGCGCCGCGATGCGCTGGCCCACGTCGCGGAGCGCATCGGCCAGGATGCGGACGAGCTCGCCGAGCTGCTGACCCGGGAATCCGGCAAGCCGATCCGCGATGCCCGCGGCGAGGTGGCGCGCGCGTCACTCACCTTCCGGACCGCCGGTGAGGAGGCGCTGCGGATCACCGGCGAGTGGATGCCCCTCGACTGGAACGCCGCGAACAGGGGACGCAGCGGCATCTGGCGGCGCTACCCGATCGGCCCGGTGGCGGGGATCAGCCCCTTCAACTTCCCGCTCAACCTGGCGGCCCACAAGGTCGCGCCGGCCATCGCGGCCGGCTGCTCGATCGTGCTGAAGCCCCCGTCCAAGGATCCGCTGGTGATGCTGCGAGTGGCCGGCTACCTCGACGAGACCGACCTGCCCAAGGGCGCGGTCAGCATCCTGCCCATGGACCGTCCCACCGGCGACGCCCTCGTCGGCGACGAGCGGTTCAAGCTCCTGACTTTCACCGGGTCGCCGTCGGTCGGCTGGAAGATGAAGGCCGAGGCGGGCAAGAAGAAGGTTGTCCTGGAGCTGGGTGGCAATGCAGGGGCGATCGTCGACGAGACGGCCGATCTCGACTGGGCGGTGGCACGCCTGGTGTACGGCTCGTTCGCCTACGCCGGGCAGGTGTGCATCAGCGTGCAGCGCATCTACGTGGTCGCGTCGATCTACGAGGAGTTCGAGCAACGCTTCATCGAGAAGGTGCGCGGCGTGAAGGCGGGGGATCCGCTCCACTCAGATACCGACCTCGGACCGATGGTCGACGCCAAGGCCGTGGCGCGCACCGATGAGTGGGTCCGCGAAGCCCTCGCCGGCGGCGCCCGGGCGCTGACCGGTGGCGAGCCGGATGGACAGTTCTATCCACCCACCGTCCTGGTCGACGTGCCGCGCGACGCCCGGGTGTGCGGCGAAGAGGTCTTCGCCCCGGTCGTCAACCTGTTCGCGGTCCCGGACTTCGCCGCGGCGATCGACGAGATCAACAACGCCCGATTCGGGCTGCAGTGCGGGCTCTTCACCAACGATCTGGAGCGGACATTGCTCGCCCACGATGAGCTAGAGGTCGGCGGGGTGATCGTCAACGACGTCCCGACCTGGCGGATCGACCCGATGCCCTACGGGGGCGCAAAGGACTCCGGCCTGGGGCGCGAGGGACTGCGCTGGTCGATCGAGGACATGACCGAGACGCGGCTTCTCGCCTTCGCCCGTCCCCTGTAACACCGGTTACACGCAAGCCATGACGTCGGCGGCGACCGTGTCGTCAGCTTGGTTTCGAAGGCACTTGCACGAGATGCACGAGTCATCGGAGGGAGCCTCGATTCTGAGACCTGGCAGGCGAATCAAGATTCAGTTTTGCGGAAGTTTCGGTAGATTCTGGGCCCATAACCAGGCCCACGAACGCCCTATCTCCGTCGACTCGTGCACGGGATGCGACACCGTGCGGGCCGGAACGACCCGGAACCCGCCGGAAGCCAGCGCATGGACCTGACCGCGACACGCTTCGTCAAGGTCCTGCCCGCGGATCAGCTGCGGGACGGTGACCTGCTGCCCGTGGAAATCGACGGGACCCCGGTGGTCCTCGTCCGCCACCGCGGTGAGTTCTTCGCGACCGCCAACAACTGCACCCACCAGGACTTCCCGCTCTCCGAGGCTGGCTTCGATGCCCGCGATGGCGTCCTCGTCTGCGCATGGCACCAGGCCTGCTTCGACGTGCGAACCGGGGCGGCGGTGCTGCCGCCGGCAACCGAGGCGGTCGAGACCTTTGCCACCCGCGTCGACGCCGATGGATGGGTTCAGATCGCCCTCAGCGGGAGCCTCGCGCGCTAACCGGCTCCGGCTTCCGCGGTGGCCGGATGCATCGGCTATCCTCGCCGGCGGTGGCGATCGCGGCCCTTCCTTACGTCAACTGGATCTTCTGGGTGGCGCTCGCCGCCGGTTCACTCCTGGTGGTGGGCATCACCGAGCTGATGGGCGGGACGACTCGTGGCTATCGGCTCTTCATGGCTGGAACGGTCGCAGCCTGCGCAGCTGTGCTCCTCGCTTCGGAGCTGAACCTGCCGTCCGGCGTCCCTGCCGCGCGGACGGCTGACGTGCGGCGCACCCTGGTCTGGCTCTTCACGGGGACGACGCTCGTCTACCTGGTCGCGTCGATCGCGAACTGGCCGCGTGCCGGGCTGGCGGTGCTGGCCGGCCTCATCGGTCTGGCTGCCATGGTGAGCCTGGCGGTTGCGGGTGGATCCGCCAGCGGTGGGCTGTTCGCCCTCCAGCTGGTGCTGGCGGCCGTGGCACTCGGTTCTGTTGCCGCCGCCATGCTGCTCGGCCACTGGTACCTGGTCACGCCCAGCCTCTCCCCCAGGCCACTGCGACGCATAGTCTGGTGGCTGATTGGAACGCTCGCTGCCCAGGCGCTGGCCTTTGGCGTGGCGGTGGCCACCATTCCCGGCGAGGCGCTCTCCGGACCGATGGGCTGGCTCACCTGGCTGCGGCTGGTGGCCGGCACGCTGCTGCCGATCGGGATCGGTCTGCTCGCCCTCCTGGCCTCGCGCGCCGCGAGCCTGCAGGCCTCGACGGGCCTGCTGTACATCGGCCTGGCGCTGGTGATGGCCGGCTCGATTGCCGGCGCGAGTATCACGTACCTGACGGGCGTCCCCGTCTGAGCCTGGTCATGGACGTGCATGTGCGCTGCTTCGCGATCCTGCGCGAGCTCAGTGCGGACAGCACCCAGTTTGCGCTGGTCGATGGCGCGTCGATCGACGAGGCGTGGGACGCCTTGGCGGAGCGTTATCCCGCCCTCTCGCCGCACCGTCCGTACGTGCGCGCCGCACGCAACGGCGCGTACGCCGCCTGGGAGGAGACGCTGGTCAATGGAGACGAGGTGGCCTTCCTGCCGCCGGTGAGCGGGGGAGAGACCCGGACCGCGATCGTGGAGGGGCCGATCGACGAGCGCGCCGTGGAGGCTGACCTTGCGGGCGAGGGCCACGGCGCGGTGGTGACCTTCGTGGGCCGGGCCAGGAACCGTTCCGACGATGACCGTGAGGTGCTTGAGCTCGAATACGAGGCTTACGGGCCGATGGCCGAGCGCGTGCTAGACGAGATCGCCTCCGAGGCGGCCGAGCGCTGGGGAGCCTCGGTCGGCGTGGTCCACCGGATCGGGCGCGTGCCGATTGGAGAGGCATCAGTTGCCATCGTGTGCGCGGCGCCCCATCGAGACGCCGCCTTCCAGGCGAGCCGTTACGTCATAGAAGCGATCAAGGAGCGGCTCCCGATCTGGAAGCGCGAACGCTTCAGCGACGGGAGCGAGTGGAAGCGACCGGGCGCCTGACAGCTCAGGCGGTCCGGCCCTGGAAGGTCGCCAGCCAGTTCCTCGCTTCTCGCGCTGACCGCAGCCGGATGGCGGTGATCTGCGGTCGGGCCGCAAGGAGGGCCGGATACTCGCGACGGCGACGGCGGTACGTGCCCAGGATCCACTGGAGCAGCGAATCGCGGCCGAGCAGGAACCCGAGCCGTTCGCGATTCCCGGACCACAGCTCCTGGCGGGTCGTCAGGCGTCGAACCGTGCGCCTCGCGTAACGAGCCAGGATCGTCGGCAGCGGAAGGTCGAGCCAGACGACCGTGTCGGCCCTGCCCCAGACGAGGTCGCGAACGGCCGAGTAGTTCCCGTCGACGACCCACGCCTCGCCATCGATCGCAGACCGAACCCGCTCTCGCATCACCGCGTTGGGTGCCTCCGTCCAGTTCGGCTCCCAGTGGAGTGCGTCGAGCTCGATGTACGGGACGCCCAGCCGCTCGGCGAGCCCGATGGCAAGCGTGGTCTTGCCCGACGAGCTGGTGCCGATCACGTTCACGCGATTCATGGGCCAGCGATGGTACCCGGCCCGACCGCGGCGGGGCTCCGGTTGGCATCGTCGGCAGGCCCGTGCACAATGCCGGACGAATGACGAACCAGGCCCCGAGCGAGGTTCGCTGTCCGGCGTGCGGTCGCGTCACGCCGCTCGCTCCCTACTGCACGCATTGCGGCGCCGTCGTGCCGGCAGGCGTCGCCGGTGCCCGACCTCATGCCCTGGACCGCGCCGAGCTCGAGCGCCGCATCCGCGAGCGACGCGGCGATGAGCCCTTCAGGCGGGGGGATGACGAGGGAGAGGGCCGTCCTCGGGCGGCCGCTGGCCGCCTCGGAGCGTTCGTGCCGGAACCCACCGATGAGCTGGCTCGTCATGAGCCGCCCGCGCTCGAGGAGCGGCCGAGGGTCGACTTTTTCGACGAGCGCGCGGCTCGGCGGGCGGGCGAGGGCCAGGCCTGGGGATCGCCGCCACCGGCCCCCTTCGTGGCCCCGGGTGCGGGCGGCATTCCGGGTGCGGCGCTCCCGCCCGAACGAGTCGACTGGCCTTCGCGGGACCGGGTGGAGGAGCCGCCGAGCGACGCGATCGCTGAGGCCGCCGTGTCGCAGCCGTACCAGCCGGCAGCCCCATACGTCCCCGAGCACGCGTACCAGCCCGCGGACCTCCGCGAGCCTGAGCCACCACCCTACCGTCCGGCAGGCGGAAGCGCCTACCAGCCGGCACCGCCCTACGAGCCGGGCGACGATGGTGATGGTGGTGCCGACGGACCTGCATGGAAGGGCTACGACGATGAGCCACCCCGGCGCGGGACAGGAGCCCTCGCCATCCTGGGCTTCCTGGTTCTGGGCCTGGCGGCCCTTGTGGGTGGCGCCTTCCTC
>VBKA01000105.1 GCA_005879815.1 Chloroflexota bacterium | reverse complement strand
GCTCGCTCGCATCTTCCGCATCCCGCCCACCTTCAACGTCCCGATCGACAACGTTGGCGACCTGCCCGGGCCCCGGGGGCGGTGAGCGTGCCCGGCAGGGCCCAGCTGCTGCCGTAATCGGGGGAACGTCCGGCCGATGGCTGCCAACCAACACATAGGGCCACCGACCCGCGCGCGTCCGAAGCGCTGCTGGGATTCCGCACTCCAGCGCCGGGCGCACCGACCCCAGTACTTCGCGCCCGCTGGCGGCGGCTTCGACACACGGGCTCCAGTCTGATGGGTTGTCCAAGCGCAGACACCGCGACCTCGCGAATGGCAGCCGGTCGTTCGACAGATGACCCTCCGGCTGAGCCCCGTCGATCCTCCAGGCTCCCCATGCTTGATCGCCCGAAAAACGAGGTGGTAGACGAGTGCCGGCTCCAGGCTCGGATGCCCTCGACCGGCCACCCGTATCCCAGGCCAGCCTTCGTCGGCCGTGCGCGCGAGCTGAGTCTGGTGTGCTCAGCCCTCGACGCGGCGCGAGATGGGCGCGGCACTGTCTTCCTGGTCACCGGCGAGCCCGGAATCGGCAAGACGCGGCTTGCCGACGAGCTGTCGACGCGCGCCGCCGCCGCGGGCGCGCTCGTCTGCTGGGGGCGCTGTTGGGAAGTGAGCGGCGCGCCGGCGTTCTGGCCGTGGATCCAGGTATTGCGCGCCTGCGTACGATCCATCGACGCGGCCGCACGCGAGGCCGCAGCCCCGCTGCTCGCCAACCTCGTGCCCGAGCTCGCACCTCCAACGCCGCGATCGCTGCCTGTTCGGTCGGAGAACGCTCGCTTCGCGCTCTTCGACGTGGTGACGACGTTTCTTGCAGACGTCGCGAAGCTCCGTCCCCTGCTCATCGTGCTCGACGACCTGCACGCCGCCGACCCGGCGTCCCTCCTGTTGCTCCGGTTCGTCGCCCGTACCCTCCGGGAGACGGGGATCGTCGTCGTCGGGACGCACCGCGAAGCGGAGGTTCAGGCGGATCCCGAGCGTGCGCGGCTGCTTGCCGAGGTCGCGCGGGAGGGCACGGAAGTCCCGCTGCGCGGCTTGGACGAGGCGGAGTCGGTGTCGCTGATCGAAGCGGTAGGCGGTGCGCGCCCATCACCCGTGCTGACGACCTCGCTGCACCAAGTCACGAGCGGCAATCCTTTCTTCCTGGATGAGCTCGTCCGCCTCATGGTGGCGGAGGACCCGCGCGGGTGGACGGAGCGGGAGCCTCCGTTCGCGCTGCCCGATCGGGTCCGGGTCGCGGTCCGCCGACGCCTCGACGCGCTGCCCGAACCCGCCTTGGCGGTACTCGAGGTGGCCGCGGTGATCGGCGTCGAGTTCGACGCACGGGTGATCGGCGACGTGCTCGCGGCGGAGACCGACGAGGTAGTGACGCGGCTGGAGGCGTCAGTGGCGACCGGCCTCGTCTGGCCCGTCCCCGGACGATCGGAGCGCCGTCGGTTCGCGCACGCGCTGGTCCGCGAGGTGCTGTACGAGGACCTCCAACCGGCACGACGCGCTGCGCTCCATCGGGCCGTGGGCGAGGCGCTGGAAGCTCGCCTCGCTGCGCGTTTCGACGCCGTCCTGCCGGTGCTCGCCAACCACTTCCAGCTGGCGGGAGCGACCGAGCGCGCGCTCGACTACCTCGAGCGGGCGGGACGACACGCGCTGGCGCAGGTGGCGTACGAGGACGCGGTTGCGTCCTTTGAGCGGGCGCTCGAGTTTCTCGACGCGATCGGGTCGACGGACGATCGCCGGCGGATCGCCGTCCTGCAGGCGCTCGGGGAGGCGCGGCAACGGTCCGGAGACGCGGAGGCCGGGCGGCGCGCACTCCACGAGGCCGCGCTCCTGGCGCGACACCTCGGCGAGGCGCATCTGTTCGCCCGCGTCGTGCTCGCGTTCGGCTGGTCCTTCGAGCTGGGAAAGCCCGAGCACGAGCGCGTCGCGCTGCTCGAGGAAGCCGCTCGCGGCCTCGCCCGTGAACACAGCGAGCTCTACGCACGCGTGCTCGGGACGCTCGCGGTCGTGCTCTACTGGGACCCCGCGGCGCGCGACCGGATGCTCCGCCTCAGTCAGGAAGCCGTCGACCTCGCACGGGGGCTCGGCGACGCGAGCACGCTCGGGCACGTCCTCCACTGCCGCCGCTGGGTCCTGGGCGTCGAGCTCGCCCCGGACGAATCGCTGTCGGCCACCAGCGAGGTTCTCGCCCTAGCCGAGCAGGTGGGTGATGACGAGCTCGTCCTCCAGTGTCGACGCTGGCGCGTGGCAGATCTCGTCACCCTGGGCGAGATCGATGCGGCCTGGGGGGAGATCGAGGCCCACGATGCGCTCGCCAAGCGCCTCCGGCTTCCGCTGTACCAATGGTATTCCGCCGCCTGGAAGGCGATGCGCGCGCTGCTCGAGGGGCGCTTCGCCGATGCGGAACGGGAGTCGGGCGAGGCGTTCCGCATCGGTGTGCGCGCCGAACCCGCCAACGCCGAGGCGACCTACGTGGGCCACATGTACTATCTTCGCCTGCAGCAAGGCCGAGTGGACGAGCTCATTCCGTCCTTGCGTGTGCTCGCCCGGGAGGGCACGCCCGCGCCGGGCTTTCTCGCCGGACTGATCGGCCTTCTCGCTGAGGCGGGGATCGACGCGGAGGCGCGCCTGCTGCTGGAGGAGTTTGCGACCGCAGGCTTTCCGCTCCCGCTGGACAAGAGCGCGCTCTACGCGTTGGTCGCGCTGGCAGACGCGTGTGCTCTTCTCGCCGACGCCGATCGCGCCGCGATGCTGTACCCGCGACTCCGGCGCTACGCGGGCCGGGTGATCGCGGTCGAGCCCGCATTCCTCGTGGGTGGTGCCGTGGATCGATGTCTGGCCGTCCTCGCGGCCACCATGCGTCGCTGGGCCGACGCGGAGGCGCACTTCGACGAGGCGCTTCGGCTGAACGAGCGCCTGCGGGCCCGCCCGTGGGTCGCGCGCACTCAGCAGGAGTACGCTGCCATGCTGGTTGCGCGCGACGAGTCGGGCGATCGTGAGCGGGCGCGCGCGCTGGCAGAGACGGCGCTCGCGACCGCTCGCGCGCTCGGCATGATGGGCATCGCCGCACGGTCCGAGGGCGTGCTCGCGCGTCTCGGCGACCGCGAGATCGCGCCGTCGATGTCTGCGGCGGCGACCGAATCGGCCTACGCGCGCAAGGAGGGCGAGTACTGGGCGATCGGCTACCAAGACCGGGCGATCCGGCTCCGCGCCACCGCCGGCCTTCGATACCTTGCGCGCCTGCTCCGCAGCCCCGGTGCCGAGGTCCACGCCCTCGACCTCGTGGCCGGAGACGCGACCGTACGTGATCGCAGCGATGCCGGCCCGCTCCTCGACCCGCAGGCGCGGACGGCCTACCGGGCGCGGCTCGCGGACATCGACGCGGAGCTCGCCGAGGCCGAGGCGACGAACGATCTCGGCCGGCGGGAGCGGCTCGGCGCCGAGCGCGACGCGCTCGCGCGCGAGCTGGCCGCGGCCGTGGGCCTCGCCGGCCGCGAGCGCCGGGCGGGGTCGGCGGCGGAGCGAGCACGGCTCAACGTGACGCGCGCCATCAAGACGGCGCTGCTGCGGATCACTAGCGCCCACCCGGCGCTAGGTCAGCACCTCGCGCGGACGGTCCGGACGGGGACCTACTGCTCCTACCAGCCCGACCCGCGCGTCCCAATCGACTGGACGGACTGAGCCGCGCGCCGGCCCCTGAACAACTGTCCATCGGGACGTCACGCCCGGGGGGTGAAGGTCCCTTCCCCCCCGCCGGGCTGGCCGCGCCAGGGACCAAGGACAAGGAGGGATATGGTCATGTTGAGACGCTCCGTTGTCGTGGTCATGCTCGCGGCGTCACTCGCGTTCGCGACTGTGCCCGCGCACTCGTACTCGCACTCGCGTGTCGATGTGGTGCCTCGTGGGGTAGGCAGCAAGGCCGCCGGCGAGGTCGCGCTGGCTATCCTCGGCATCACGACGAGCGTGGTCCTGCTCGTCGGCGGCGCGGTCTGGTACTACATCCACCACCGCAGGACGCGCGCGATCCCTGCGGCGACCGCGCCACCCGCGGGGACCGAGACCGAGTCATCGCCAAACTAGACGACCCGGCCGGTGACCTCACCAGCGGCCGCGCCGCGGGCGCACCGTGGTCACCATGGCGGTCGAGGGCGATGGGTGGGTCCCCGTCGGGCTGGAAGGTGAAGAAGACGCGCCGGGCGCGAGAGACGGCGATGTTACCAGGCGGGTAGTCGAGGTGGCGACGACCTCGAGGGTGGTCGCGGGGAGCACGGGGGCGGTGGTGCGGTCCTCGAGGTGGTTGCCGCAGGCTGAGATCAGCATGCCCAAGAGCCAGGACAGACGACAACGATCCGGTCTCATGCCCCGCATGCCCGCCTGTGCACGATGTCAACCCACGCAAGCCGACCGGCAATTTCGCTGTCGGAAGCCTTGACGTTGGCACTGCCCTTGGCCTAGGGAGAACCGTCGTGTCATTGTCCCGAGATCAACTGTCTCCTCAAGGCAGGCGTGCAGTAGCTCTCCTGCTCTTCGCCCTGCTCTTCGGCTGGAAGAGATATGGTGATGCTGCCCAGACGTGCCTGCCGTGCAATCCCCTCGACAAGGACTCGGTCGAGGACTGCTGCGACCAGTCGTGCCTGGACGACGCCAACGACCTCTTCATAGGGTGTGTCTGTCAGGCGATACCGAGGTTCGACGCGTGCACCGGGGGATGTCAACCCACCGCCGGCCGTTGTGTGCTTACGCAGAAATGCGTCGGTGCCTGTCGGTCCAAGGCGAGCGCATTCAGGCAGAGTTGCCTGAAGGAGGCGAGACGGAACATCCGAGCGCCCGAACAGTCCGATCCTTCGGGGTGTGGAGCGGACAACACGAAGTGCAATATCGGACTGCGCGCGACCCGACGGATTGCCAATGCATGCTTCGCCGAAGGGCAGAAGATCGACCGCCAGTTTTGCATCGACGCCGGGCTCCTGCCGCCCGTCACTCCTTCCTGCGCCGACACGGCTGATGGAGCTGGAGACCAAGCATGTGATGACACGGCGGACCCTCGTGGCTGTCAGAGAGCATGCATTGCATCGGCTCTTCATGAATGCTACCAGGACTGCCAGGAGGCGTGCGGAGTGGACCGGCGCGCGCGAGAGATCTGCCAGCGCGGCTGCCGTAATTCCAACTGCGGGAAGATCAAGAGGCTGTGTACGTGCCATGGGGACGAGGACGACAACGAGACTTGCAGCCCCGGTGAGGTTGGGTCCGGATACACGGCGTGCTGCTTGAGCAGCAAAGGTTGCCGCACCGCCCTGGGTCCGGATGTTCAACAACGACGATATCCACGACCACTAGCACCACTACCGCCACTACCACCACTACCACAGTGGGGTAATGCTCCGGCCTCGTAAGCGAGCGCCGGTTTGCGCCCGCACGCCTCCCGCACGCAAGGGACTTTCGATGGTCGATTCGCTCACCCGAGACAGCCCTTCATGAACCGGCCATACACGGTAGTGGCGTTGTCAATCGTTGCCGCCCTCCTGCTTGCGGGAGGGGCGGCCGCCAAGCGACGCGGTCAAGCAAAGGTCTGCGGTGGACGGTTCGTCAGTACGGAACCTGTCGACGGGGGCCACGGCAGAATAGAGGATCGAATTATCGACATTACACCCTTTGCCCCGCACCGTGCACGCGTGAGCGTTCCATCTTGCAAGAGAATCGTATCGGCCAGGCTTGCGGTGAGGAAACAGAGGGTAGTGTTGCATTGGCGAAATGCCAATTGGATGTCAGGTTCTTGGCGGTAGCTTCTTGCAGAGGCGGCGGCATTTCGACTTTCATGGCCAGCCGACGAAGTGCGGCGATCACTTCACCGACCGACTCTGCGGAGAGCAGTGCGACGGCGGTCCCGGCTGCGATTCAGCCTGCAGGGGCGACTTCGGGGGGACGGGAGCGTTCGGGATCGTGACGACGAACGGTCTCCAGAAGATGTATCTCCCGCTCCCGGATCGGAACGAATTCGGTCATGGAGCCATTGCGGTGGTCGACATCGGGGCACCCGGCAACGCGATGGCCGAGGTTCCCGCACTCATCACGGACATCGATCTCGGAACTCCGGACCGTGCGACGGCGACGGGGGGAAACACGGACGTGGTGGTTGCGACGTCAACGGAATCGCGGACCGTCTGGTTCATCGATCCGAGGACGGACACCATAATCGACACGCTGCCGCTCGACCGGGACCTTGGACGGAGTCACTTCTCCGGCAATAGCGCGGACAGCGCCGACGGGGCATTCGTGACCGGCGTGGCCATCGATTCCAGCCCCTGTTCGGCTTCCACACCGAGGTGTGCGCTCGGAAGTCGCGCCATCCTGTCGGTGTGGAACGGCTTCACACTCGTCGATCTTGCGAGCCGGACGATCGTCGGTTCCATCGTGGTCCCGCCATCCGAGAACTTCGGGTTCGACGGTGTCGCTCGGCGGATCATCGCGCCGTTCTACGACTGCGGCGCAAGTCGGGACGCTCGCCGGCAGAAACTCGGCATCTGCGCGAACTACGTTACGCCCGACGGGCGAGTGATCACGCAGGGACTGAATATCGTCGATCTGACTGATGGCACGGTATACACCCTTCAGGACCAAACGGCTCCGGAACCGACGATGCCGCTGGGTAGGAACCCCGACTCGGCGGCGGCGGATCCGCTCCTCCAGTTGATCGTGGTGGCATCCGAGGAAGACGACGACGTGAACGTTCTCAATCTGGCAGAGGCGACGTTCGACAGGGCAACGAGGACGGTCACCGCGCCCCGGAAGTCGGCATCCGTGACAGAGGTCCCGCGGTTGACCGGAGTCGCCATAGAGCAAACGCACCACTACGCCTTCCTCGAGGAGGAAGGGAATCGGCCAGAGGACCCGGGAAATGGCATCGCGGTCCTCAAGCTCGATGACTTCCTCGCGGGGAAAGCGTCCCTAGTCGTCACGAAGATGCAATTGCCCGGTGGGCAGGCGTGGAGAAATATGGGCGATCCGCACGGCGTCGCTGTGAGCACGGGACTCGACGGCGATCGTCCCCTCGGCTTCCTAGTGGAAAGCAAACGGCGATGGGTCGCCCGTGTCGATCTCCAGACGCTCGCGTCTGGAGGCCCGGTGGGGCTGGCCACCACGTTCCTCGACGCGCGGACGAAAGGGATTACTAGCGCTCCTGTTGTCCGGTGTTCGAGCGCTCTCGCGGCGCCATGAGTCTTGGAATCAACTCTCGCCCGCGCCCTCATCCATCAGGGCCACCGCGTCCTCTACCGCGAGGCGCACGTGCTACTCCACGAGCTCGCCGATGCCGCCCTCGCGGGCACCCGCCGTGAGCGCATGACCAAGCTCGCCGCGGTCCTGTTTCTGATCATCGACGATCTCGCCATGCGCAGGCTCCCGGGGACCGCGGCCGAGGATCTCCCTCGAGCTCATCCAGCGCCGCTACGAGGGGGTCAGCACACTCCTCACCTCGAATCGGCCGGTCGAGGACTCGGGCAAAACTCCTCGGCGACGTCGCCGCCGTGGGCGCGCTCCTCGATCGCCTCCTCCACCACGCCCACGGGCTCCGCTGCGGGGCCGCGGAGCTGGCGGATGAAGGAGCATGCCAGCCGCCAGCCCCCGAGGCATCCCGATGATCATCGCGGGCCTCCGCTCGGCGCCGGCCGCGTCGGTGACGCAATTAGAGCCGCTACAGCCGCGCGCCGAAGGGACTCACCCTACCCACAGACGCATGCGGCTTTCTCACCGTGCACCCCGCTTGCGCCTCCCCGACTTGCGCAGCGCGGAGCGCACGCGGTAGGAGCAACGCCGTCTCGACGCCCCCGACCCCGTTGGCCGGTGACCCGTCGACCCGTCGCCGGTTTTGAATGACTGAAATGCACGGAGTGTGCCGGCCTTCTGCCACAGCGGAGGTGACACCGGCTCAGGGTGAGATGGACACGCATGACTGGAGCTTCGGCGGAACGTGGCCGTACGAGCCGAAATGGCTCCACACCGACGGCATCCGCATCCACTACGCTGACGAGGGGCCGCAGCACGGTGAGCCCGCGTCATGCTGCACGGCCATCCGGCCTGGATCTACGTCCGACGCTTCATCCGAGGTCTCGCCGAGGCGGGCTTTCGGGCGATCGCCCACGATCAGATCGGTTTCGATCGTTCGGACAAGCCCGAGCGCGAGGGGGACTACACGATTCAGCGGAACGTCAAGCACTTCGCCGCTCTCATGGATGCGCTGACGCTCGACGGGGTCACGCTCGTGGTTCACGACTTCGGCGGTCCGCTCGGCCTTGCCTGGGCCATCGAGAATCGCGACCGCGTAAAGCGGCTCGTGATCCTTAACACATTCGCGGGTTCGATCCCGGCGCAGGCCGACAAGACGGCTCTGCTCTGGATCAAGCTGATGGGCGCACCGGCACTCGGGGAGCTGCTCGTGAAAGGTGCGCGCCTACCCGTGCGTATCTTCCTTTTACGCATGGGGATCGTCCACCGCGAGCGAATCGGCGAGAACGAGCGCGCCGCATATCTGGCACCCCACCCGACCTGGGGAAGTCGCGCGGGGCTCCTCGCTTATCCCCGCCTATGGCCCTTCGAGGAGCGCAATCCGACTTGGGCACTAGCCCGGCAGATCGAGGACGGTCTGCCGAAGCTCGCTGGGAAGCCGGCGCTGATCTGCCGAGGCTTGAAGGATCCCGGATACCAGTCAGGCTTGCTCACGCTCGGAGCAGAGTGCTTCCCGGGTGCGGAGGTCCACGAGTTCGAGGACGCCTCTCACTTCGTCCAAGAAGATGCGCACGAGCGCATTGTCCCGCTGATCATCCACTTCCTGAGGCGCACGTGATCAGGCTCAAGGTCATCCCCTAACTCAACAGCGGCCCTCTTGCTCACGCTCGATCCCCTGCAGAAAAGACATCAGGTGTTCCGAGCGAGCCTGAACGAGGCCCCACTCGACGGCGAGCCCCAAGCGTCTTCGTGGTTGGGGGGGCGCCACCTAAGCCATGGGATGAGGAGGGACACCATGTCCCCAACTGCACGCATCCTGCTGCTCTGGGCAGGCTTTGGCGCAACGCACATCGGGCTTTCGAGCCTACCTGTTCGGGACCGGATCGTCGCGCGTATCGGCGAGCGTCCCTTCCGGGTGCTTTACGCGCTCGTCGCGTACACCCTCTTCATCCCGCTTGTGTGGACCTTCTTCGCAAACAAGCATGGGGGGACGTGGCTCTGGATACTGGAGAGGGGAATGGTGCTACGCTGGGCGATATACGTTGCCGTGGGACTCGCCTTCGTGTTCTTGGTCGCGAGCTTCGCCCGACCCAGCCCCGCGAGCCTCATGCGCGGCGACCCGACTGCCCGGGGCGTATACCGGATCACACGACATCCCTTCGCCATGGCGTTAGCCATCTTCGCTCTCCTACATCTCCCCCCGAACATCGGCAGGAACCCGGATGTCGCGTTCTGCGGCGGCCTCATCGCCTTCTCTGTGCTCGGCTGTTGGCACCAGGACCGGCGGAAACTCGCCCTGGGGGCGCAGGGCTTCCGTGAGTTCGCGGAGGCGACACCCTTCTTCCCATTCACCGGGCGCGAGTCCCTCCGAGGCGTCCGCGAACTCTCGCCCATCGTCGTTGGGCTCGGAATCGGCGCCACCATCATCGTCCGCTATTTTCAGCTCGTCGATTGACATGATGATGCCTGACCGCGGGCAACAGCAGCTCAGAGCCGTTGCCCGCTCCCCATGCGTGGTTCCGCATCCGGGCGGTCCCGCCAGCGGATCGTCGACCACGCGAAGCCCGCATGGCGGCGGATCTCCGCCCACGCGCGGCGCATCTCGTCGCTGAAGTTGATGTCGTCGAAGACGAGCCACCCGCCGGGACGGATGTGGTCGGTGAGCAGCGTGAGGTGGGCCATCGTGCTCTCGTAGTGGTGGTCGATGTCAGCGTTCCGTCAGCCACGTGCGCCGGAGCCGGTCGAAGGCACCCCACAGCCGCTCGCGCGCGAAGGTGCGACGAAGCGCTGCGGACGTTCCAGGACGTCCGGCGCGCCAGCGAGCCCGGCCGCCGCGAGGTCGACGGCCTGCACACCCGCGACGAGCGGCTGCGCCGCGAGCAGCGCCTTCGCCTCCGAGCCGAAG
>VBKA01000104.1 GCA_005879815.1 Chloroflexota bacterium | reverse complement strand
CCAACAACTACAACGGCGGCACCGCGACCGGCATGCCGGCCTTCCCCGCATCGTCGCTGCCGAATGACCAGCTGCAGGCGCTGATCACCTTCCTCCTGACCCAGAAGAAGTGAGGGACGAGAGGGACGCATGACGGCACGCCGCGCGTCTTCCCGAACCCTGGGCGCCGGGCTGATTCAACTCGTCGACGATTTCATGAGCTGGTTGCTGTACGGCTACGAGACCTGGCTGGTGGCCCTGTTGAAGGACGTCCCGCTCTTCCTGTATGTGTACTTCCTGCTCACCTACGTGCCGAACTACGTCTACTACCTGGTCACCCAGTACATCCCATTCCTTGGCTTCAGCCCGGACGTCGGGTTCATCATTGCCCAGGGTATCGGGGGCGGGAATTTCCTGGTCCTGATCATCCTCGCCGTGTGGACCCAGGTTGCGCGCGGTCGGCGCGGCTTCGCGTGGACGCTGATCCGCGTCATCGACTTCCTGCAGATGCTGTTCGTCTACCTCCTGCTCATCCCATTGCTGGCCTTCAACATGGCCGGCGGGACCTTCGTGCCGCTTCCCGGGCAGAACCCGTTCCCGCTCCAGGCGCTCGCCTTCGGCACGCTCGTGGCCGGCCTCGGGCTCGTTTCGCTGGTCTATCTCGTCTTCGAGTTCCGGCGCGTGATCCGGCGCGAGGCCCTCCTGGCCGAATCCCGCTCGACTGCGCTCCAGACCCGCTAGCGCATCGCGGCGAGCAGAGACAGAGGGCAGGCCATTCTTCGACTGCTCCTGCTGCACGTCGCCTGGTCGCTGGTGGTCCTCGCGGGCGCCGGACTCCTGATCCTCACCGATCTGAGCGCCCCCTGCCCTCCTGGTGGGCCGCTCTCCTTCGGCCAGTGCGCCCTGCGGTCGATGGCGCCAACGGTCGTCGGAGTGGGCGCGCTGCTCTACGTGGTCGGGCTCAGCGCCGTCCTGGCCTGGGTTCGCCGGGTGCGGCGGCGGCGCCTTGGGGATCCGGGAACAGCCCGCGAGTGGTACGTGCTGGCGGCCGTCATTGGCGCGCCTATTGCGCTCCTGCTGGCATTCACCCTCGTCTCCGCCCTTCGCTAGCATGGGACCCATGACCGTCTCCTCGGCCCAGGAGCTGACCGATCTCGTATCGACCGCCGCCCGCCTGGAAGGCGGCCAGCTCGCCGTCATCCAGCCGCAGCGCTTCCGCTCCGACGTCATCGACGCGCTGGTGTTCGAGGCGGTCTTCAACGCGGATCCCGGGCTGCGCGACGCGGCGCGCTGGTTGATCTGGGAGGCGAGCCAGTCGCTCGGCTGTCCATCGGCCTCCATTCACGAGCTCTACACGGCGCGAGGCCGCGGCGAGTTCGAGCCGACACGCTTCACGGTGCCAGCCATCAACGTCCGGGCATCGGCCTATCTGACGGCTCAGCAAGCCTTCAGCGAAGCGCTCGCGCGCGAGGCAGGGAGCGTCATCTTCGAGATCGCCAAGAGCGAGATGGCGTACACCGATCAGCGACCGGGCGAGTACACCGCGGTCATCCTGGCCTCGGCGATCCGGACCAGCTGGCGCGGGCCGGTCTTCCTGCAGGGCGACCACTTCCAGTTCAACGCCGCCAAGTGGACGGCTGATCCGGATGCGGAGATGGCCGGCCTGCGCGACCTGAGCCGCGAGGCGCTCGGCGCCGGATTCCAGAACATCGACATCGACAGCAGCACACTCGTCGACCTGTCGCAGCCCACCGTTCGCGAGCAGCAGCGGGTCAACGCCAGCAACACGACCGAGCTCACGCGCCTGATCCGCGACCTGCAGCCGGCTGGCGTGACCGTTTCGATCGGAGGCGAGATCGGCGAGGTGGGAAAGAGCAACTCGACCGAGGAGGAGCTGCGCGCCTACCTCAACGAGTACGTCGGCATGCTGCACGGCTCGGGCACCGCGGGGATCAGCAAAGTGAGTATCCAGACCGGGACGAGCCACGGTGGCGTCCCGCTGCCGGACGGCACGGTCGCGACCGTCCAGATCGACTTCGACACGCTGCGGCGCCTGTCAACGGTCGCCCGCGAGGAGTACGGGCTGGCCGGGGCGGTCCAACACGGAGCCTCCACCCTGCCGGAGGAGGCGTTCCACCATTTCCCGGCGAACGGCACCGCCGAGATCCACCTGGCGACCGGCTTCCAGAACATCCTGTACGACGGCGGAGGCCTGCCGGCCGAGCTGCGCGACGAGATGATGGACTGGTGCCGAACCAACGCGGCCGATGAGCGCAAAGACGGCGAGACCGAGGAGCAGTTCCTGTACAAGACCCGCAAGAAGGCGCTGGGCCCGTTCAAGCGGGCGCTCTGGTCGCTGCCGTCCAAGGCCGCTGACCAGATTGCCGCGAATCTGAGGGCCAAGTTCGGGCAGCTCTTCGACGAGCTCGGCGTGGCCGGCACGCGGGAGCTGGTTGACCGGTTCGTGAGCCCGATGGCGATCCACCACCCGCTTCCCGAGGCTCTCGGTGGGGCAGTCGCGGAGCCGGTTGTTGCTGGCGCCTCAGTCTTCGAGCACGACGACTCTGGCGAGTAGCAGTGGGATGGCGCTCTAGCGGCCGATGAGGCGCGCCAGCGCCGGCGTTCCGGCGAGGCCCACCAGGCGCTTGACCGCGCGCGGCGAGAAGCGAGCAACCGCCCGGGCCGCTAAGGCGAGGTCAGCCGGCTCGACCATTTCCACCAGCTCGATGAGGCGCGCCATGGTCGTATCGTCCAGCTCCCCAAGGACCGCGAACAGGTGCTCGGTTGCGGCAGGTGAGGCGGCAACGATGACGCCAACGCCACGATCGAACAGGTGGACGAAGCGCAACAGGCCATCGAGGCGCTGGCTGAGATCTCGCAGCTCGTTTTCCTCGCCGCCCTCCGCCAGGCCCTCCGCCGCGCCGATGCGCGCCAGCTCGACGCAACGGGCGATCACCGGGATCACCGGGTCGGTCTCGCGTTCCTTGCGCGCCTTGGCCACGCGGTGGAACCACTCCCAGTTGTCCCCGACCGCGAGGTAGGCCGTTGCGGCCGGGCCCCGTCGCCCGGTCCGCCTGGCAACCGGAGCGCGCTCGATCAGGCCCCACTCCGCGCACTCGGCCAATGCCAATGCCGCGGCGCGGTGCGAGAGATCCAGGGCGCCGCGAATCTCGGGCTCGGTGAGCGGCCCGCCGTGGGCGAGGAAGTAGCCCTGCACCGTGGCGGTCGACGGGGCCACCCCCCACGCGGCTCCGATCTCTCCCCAGGCGCGCGCGAACTCGCGGCGAATCCGCTCGGCGCGCGACGGGGTCATAGGATCGGAGATCATGCGCGGGGACGATAGCAGGAAAAACGAACGGCCCCGGCGATCCGGGGTCGTTGCACGTGGGGGGACGGCCTGCGCCGTCGAGGAGATGGTCTAGTGAGCGCAGCCTCCGCCGCTGGCCGGTGAGCCATCCGTGTTGAACGAGGAGCCGCACGCGCAGCTGCTCACCGCGTTCGGGTTGTTGATGGCGAAGCCGGAACCCATCAGCGAGTCGACGTAGTCGATCTCGGCCCCGTCGACGTACTGCGCGCTGAATGCGTCGATCACGACCGGCACCCCGGCGTGATCCTCGATCTTGTCGTCATCCGCCAGTCGGTCGTCAAAGGCGAGGCCATAGCTGAAGCCGGAGCAGCCGCCTGCCTTGACGAACAGGCGGAGCCGCGAGTCGGTCTTGCCTTCGCGGCCACGAAGCTCCTCGACCTTGGCCACTGCGGCATCGGTCATGCTCACGAGCTGCTCGACGGCGGGAGGCGGCGCGCTCTGCGGGAACGCCTGCGGTGTCGTCTCGGACATCGTCATGGGATCGGCTCTCTCCTCTCGCCGCTCTTGGTGCGACGGATGATGACTGAATTCGCTTCGGAAAGTATAGCAGCCACGCTCGCAAGCCCTGCAATGGTTCGTTCGGCTATCGCCTCTGGCCACCATCCTGCGCGCCCATCGGTACACTCTCGGGTGAACCCCGCGTGATCACAGAGGAACTCCGCTCAGGAGGGGACTCTTCGTGAGACTTGCCAGCCGCATGGACCGGATCGGGACCGAGACCGCCTTCGAGGCCGCCGCCCGAGCCCGGGCGCTCGAGGCGACCGGCCGTGAGGTGATCCACCTCGAGATCGGCGAGCCGGACTTCGACACCCCGCGTCACATCTCCGAGGCTGCCGCCCGCGCGCTGCTGGAGGAGGGGATGACGCACTACACATCTGCGGAGGGGATCCGGCCGCTGCGCGAGGCGATCGCCGCCGACGTCAAGCGTTGGAAGGGAATCGACGCTTCGCCTGATCAGGTCGTCGTCACGCCCGGCGCCAAGCCGATCATGTTCTACGCGATGCTCGCCCTGATCGACGAGGGCGACGAGGTCATCTATCCCAACCCCGGCTTCCCGATCTACGAGAGCATGGCCCGATACGTGGGCGGGACTCCCGTTCCGGCTCCGCTCCGTGAGGATAACGACTTCCGCATGGACGTGGCGGAGGTGGCAGGCCTGGTCACCGATCGCACGCGGCTGATCATCTTCAACTCGCCGCACAACCCCACCGGCTCGACGCTCAGCGCCGAGGACGTACGCGAGATCGCCCGGATCGCGGTCGAGCATGACCTGGTCGTGCTCGCCGACGAGATCTACGGCCGGCTCCAGTACGAGGGCGAGCCGCTCTCCATCGCCACCCTGCCCGGAATGGCCGATCGGACGATCACCTTGGACGGCTTCTCCAAGACGTTCGCCATGACCGGTTGGCGGCTGGGCTACGGGATCGTGCCCGAGTGGCTGCTCCCCACCTACAGCCGCCTGGTGATCAACAGCATCAGCTGCACGAACGCCTTCGCCCAGGCGGGGGCCATCGCCGCTCTCACCGGTCCCCAGGACGCCCCGAATGCGTTCCGCACCGAGTTCATCGCGCGTCGCTCGCTGATCGTCGAGGGGCTCAACGCCATCGATGGTGTCAGCTGCGTCCTGCCGCACGGCGCCTTCTACGCCTTTCCCAACGTGCGGTCCTTCGGCCGGTCGAGCGTCGAGATCGCCGACCACCTCCTCTATGACGGCGGCGTGTGCGGTCTCTCGGGGACCGCCTTCGGCCGCTTCGGCGAGGGCTACCTGCGCTTCAGCTACGCGAACTCGCAGGCGAACATCGGCAAGGCGCTCGAACGGATCGAGACCAGCCTGACCAGGCTGGAGCGGACCGGCGAGCTGGCGACGGCGGCATCGGGCTAGACCGATGACCACGACCCAGCCACGCACGACGGATCGGCTCTTTGAGGAGGCCACCAAGTCCTTCGAGCACTGGGAGCTGCTCCGCGAGCTGATCGACGAGTCGATCGACCTCGCGCTGAACTACCGGCAGAGTGGACATCCGGGCGGCTCCCGCTCCAAGGTGCACATGTTTCTGGCGTTGCTCTTGTCCGGCGCGATGCGCTGGGATCTGAAGCGTCCCTGGCGTCCGTTCATGGACCGCCTGGTGTTCTCCGCCGGCCACACCGTGCCGCTGGTGTACGCCAGCCTGGCCGTCCTGAATGAAGTCCTGCGTGCCCGACACGAGCGCGACGCACGCGAGGAGTTCGCAT